>CAZALW010000172.1:0-7086 GCA_964485705.1 uncultured Thiotrichaceae bacterium | reverse complement strand
CGCGTCTTTTGCGTTCTTCGCGGACTAATTCTTTTCAGCTTTTCCAACGTCTGCTAAGTGTCGAAGTCAGACATTCCATATCAGGCACTGTCTTTCAGATTACATCTGTGACTGTAGATAGTTTTGCAGCCCAACTTTTTCTATCAGACCTAATTGCTTCTCAAGCCAATAGGTATGATCCATCTCGGTATCATCCAGAAGCTTAACTAGAATGGCACGCGAATCGTAATCCTGTTCTTCTTCACAAACCTTGATGGCGGTTTTTAGTCCTTTAACTACGCTTAATTCAACTGTCAGGTCATTTTGTAACATTTCGGGTACCGTATTGCCAATGTTTACTTTTTCCTGATTGGAGAAATCCGGCTTTGCTTCAAGAAATAAAAGGCGTTCAACTAGCGCATCAGCATGCTCGGTTTCTTCTTCCATTTCGTGGTTTAGTCGTTCGTAAAGTTTGTTTAAACCCCAATCCTGATACATGCGTGAATGTGCAAAGTATTGATCACGAGCCATTAATTCGCCATTGAGAAGGATCTGTAATTGGTTGATTACTTTGTTTTTTCCTTTCATGATTACTCCCCCATCTGTGATTGTAGATAGTTTTTGATGCCGGTATTTTCAACTAACCATTGTTGTGTTTCAGCCCAGTCGATCTGTTCTTCAACTTTTTCCAGCATGTCTTCCAGTATATCGCGTGAAATATAATCTTTGGCATCTTCACATTGTTTCATGGTGTTCTGAATGTTGCTGCGAATGTCTAATAACATGTTTAGGTCGCAGGATAAAATTTCAGGAATATCTTCGCCGATATGAAGTTTTCCCAGATCCTGCAGGTTAGGTAGCGCTTCAAGAAATAGAATGCGCTCAATGAGGTCATCTGCCATTTTCATGGCATGAATCGAGCATTTGTATTCATGCTCATTAAATTCCCCCAGCCCCCAGTCTTTGCTCATACGTGCATGCAAAAATAGCTGGTTTATTGCAGTTAGCTGATCTTTTAGGCAGGTGTTGAGTGATTGCAGTACATTTTTATCGCCTTTCATTATTATTCTCCTGGTAGGTTTTATGCCTGGTTTGTAAGCTTATGGTTTTTGGCTGGCTATTGTTTGTAAGCAGGGCTAATAAACAGATAAGTGGCTCGCTAATACAAGAATATTATAACGAAGCACAACAAAAGTCACGGTAAATATTGTTATAAGTTATTGAAAAGTAAAAAAATAATAAAAATGGTTATGGTACAAACATAAATCTTATTGCAAATCATTCTCGTTTGTATTATTATAAATCTATATTATTAGTGAGTGGCAGTTTTATGTTTGTTTGCATTTGTAATCAGGTAACCGATAAGCAGATTATCCGTGCTGTAGAGCAGGGTGTTAGCAACTTTGAATCATTGTCTAGCGAACTTAATGTCGGTACTTGCTGTGGCAAATGTAAAAACTGTGCAAAAAAAGTAATGCGTGCGGCGATACAGGAAAATGCCTATGCTCATTCATACCCTGGCGGGTTTGTGCCTGCTTTATCACCAGCATAGTTATACCTCTCGCATCAGTAAACCGGCTACCAATGTCTAAAGGGGATCCCTAAAAATAGAAGTGTGATTTAGGGAATGCAGAAAATAGTGCATTTTTTACCCACAAAGGAGGAGAGTAGTGAGCTATTTGACGATATTTTAGGTGTGGAAGCTGCTGTTTTATGCGTTTCCATTCTTTGGTTCGTAAACGCCACATCCGTGTGGCACTACTCATAAATCGTGCTTCTATTTTTTAGAGATGCCCTAAAGCAAGATATTAATAGTAGCGCCCTTAAAACCGTTTACTATAAGCAATCTGAAATATTATCGCTTTGTTAGTATCAAACTCTGAATTTTCAAAAGACTGATACATGTATTCCAGTCGGACACGCAAGTGACCATCAGTGCCAACTTCTTTACCATAACGTATGCCAGATGTAATGCTGGACATCTCATCCAGTCGGTAGTCAGCACTAATGTATTTCGGAAATTTTTGTGAGAAGTCAGGCCCGTCATTTATTATATCGACAAAAAACTGATTTTGATAAAAGTCTGCCTGAGTTTGATGGTATAGCCTAATTCTTGGCTCAAGATAGTTTGTATTTGCAAAATTAAATCGGTAATTAACATCAAGAGTGTGTGAGACTACACCCCAGTCATCACCATAGGCTCGATAAGAACCATGAAGAATATTATTGCCAGGATATAATTGATGATTTAATTTAAAGGTTAAACTTGCTCTTTTTCTATCACCGGGTCTGCTTTCGTAATAGCTTGAATTTTGCACAACAACGTTGGTATCTTTGTCAACCACACTGAACACTTTATAAGGGTCGGTGTGGTAACCATTTGATATGCTAAAAGCAAGATTTACCTGACCGACTGTCCGGCGATTAATAACATGCGTCAGCCCGGCAATGACATCAGTTGTATTTCTTTGGCCTTCTCCAGCAAACTCATTGTCGGCAATTTGTGATAAGGGTATGGGGGTGTTGCCGGCACCAACACGAAAAATTTCATCATGCGTGGCTGCCAGGCCGAAAGAAAAGAGGGTGTCTTTTTTTGTAGTTTCTTTATTAACCGTTATCGCACCACCAAAAGAGCGATAATCATTTTCTATGGAAACAGCCGCGTTATAGTCGATTGACCAGTTATTATCATGTGTGTGTGTCCAGGTTAGGCTATTCGCCAGGCGTGTGTCGTCAAAGCCTACTAATGCATTTGCATTTGGATCAGAGACCCCTGTGCCGCCACCACCTGAAGCACCTGAGACAGTATCGCCACCACCGCTTGTTTTTACTGCACCAGAAGGTGTTGAGCCAGACATGGTATCTAATACCACCTGAATATTGACGCGGTCTCTATCACTAACGTCACCACCTACAGAAGCAATAAACTTTACCACACTGACGCGGTCATCAGCTTCACTATAATATAAAAAGGAGTTGTCAATTTCCCACGCATTTTCAATGGCTAAAACATTGCCACTTTGTTGAGATAATAATGTGCAGGTGGCAATGGTTAATTTATTCTTGATTGATTTCATTGTTTGTCTCCGTGTCAGGCTAGTTGCAGCCACAACCGCCGCCGCCTACACCGCTGCCGCCTGTTGATGCCTCTTTACTAAAAAAAATGTGGTCATCACTAAATGAGTGCATTTTATCCTGAGGGAATTGCATGGCTTGTTGAGCAAGGATATTCTTTTGCCATGGTTCCACTTCTTCACTGATATTTATATTGTTTAGCGTTGAACAGGCGGATGAGAACAGGCAAATTAAAATTATTGAAATTTTATACATAATGGGGCAGTCCCTTTACTATCGAAACACATAAAAAGGATGCCGCTTATTCAAGATGCACTGTAAACACAAAAATGTGCGCCCGTTAGCTGCATTTTAAGCGGCTAGTGGTTTTGAATAAGAGTGTTTTTATGTGTTTTGTTAATAGATACTATTTTGAATTGATTAGTTTTTTGATTTTGTTCTCAATTTTATTTGTGTCACTTTCTCGAAAACCTTTGTGGACAAGGACGAGATCACCCTTTTTATCGATTAAATAGGAACTGGGCATGGCTTTCAACTTGTATTTACTTGCAACCTTACCTTCCGGGTCATAAGCAATATCAAAGTTAGCAGGTACTTTTTTTAGAAACTTTAATGCATCTGCTTTAGATGAATCCAGATTAACAGCAATAACGGTGAAATCTTCACCACCATATCTCGACTGTATCTCATTTATCCAGGGGAAGGACTTACGGCATGGAGCGCACCACGATGCCCAAAAATCAAGGTAGACCACTTTACCTTTAAGCTCATCGAGTCTGATTATTTTATTATCGCCTGGCAGCTCAAAGCCTGGTGCCTTTTGAGCGTAGGCACATGAACCGAAAAAAAGCGTTACACAAATCGAAAAAGTGCTTATAAGTTTATGATTTATCATAAATAGTAGTGCATGTTTTTAAAAAACAAGCAGCGTTGGGTGGCTAATAACAACTAGGAGTATAGACAGCAAAGTCTATAAAGAGAGGTTTGTGCGCATTTGAAGTCAACATTTCAACAGTTTTTTGATGAAAATTCAACATGTTTTTTTATTTAATTTATGCTGGATGCTGTTCAATGCAAAATATACAGAAGGCAGTGAGTCCTATAAAATGCAGGTAAAATTTTAAGTTGATGTATTTCTTTTTCTAATAAAATTTTTCATGAAAAAGCAGTAATTTCTCCTATACTCGGCAGTTAGCTAATAATTAAACAGGATTTTTAATATGATAACGTCGATAGTTTTATCAGTCGGTTCGGGGACATGCTCGTGGCCACTCTCCAGTAAATTACTTCAATAATATCCTTTACTTCAGGTGATAAAAGAACAAATCAATAACTACCATGAGAACCTGTGGGATTTAGGATAAATCTATCTATTGCGAAAAATAGGATAAAAGAAGAATGAAAGTATTAGCCAAAAAAGTATTAGTCACCGGTGGTGCCGGTTTTATCGGTTCACATATTGTTGATCGTTTATTGAAAGATGGTCATGAAGTTATCGTATTAGATGATTTTTCAACGGGACATAGAAGTAATTTGCCCGAAAACACTGCGTTGACAATTGTTGAAGGTGATATCAGTAATGTTGACACAGTAAAACAGTGCATGGAAGGCATAGACTGGGTGTTTCACAAAGCAGCGGTTGCTTCAGTGCCAAAAACAGTGAATGACCCCGTTGGTAGTAGTGCGGTAAACTATCAGGGTACTTTGCACTTATTAGAAGCGGCAAGAAACAACAACGTAAAACGTTTTGTGTTCGCCTCAAGCGCAGCACTGTACGGTGATGAGCCAACTTTACCAAAAGTAGAAACCATGTGTCCTGTTACATTGTCACCATACGCAGTTGACAAGTTGGCCTCAGAATTTGCCTGTGGTATGTACACAAAACTCTATGGATTAGAAACAGTTTGTTTACGCTATTTTAATGTTTACGGACCAAAACAGGATCCATCCTCACCTTATTCGGGCGTTATTTCCATTTTTACCGATAAACTCAAAAATAAAGAAACCCCCAGCATTTTTGGTGATGGCGAGCAAACAAGAGATTTTGTCTATGTAGGTGATGTTGTTGAAGCCAATATGAAAGCGGTAACAGCGCAGCAAGGAGCCGGGCAGTACTATAATATTGCAACTGGCAAAAAAATCACTTTGAACCAGTTGTTAGCATCATTATGCGAAATCTATAACATAGATTTCAATGTGCATTATGGCGATGTTAGAGATGGTGATATTAAAGAGTCTTATGCTGTGATAGAAAAAGCAAATTCAATATTGAACTGGCAGCCATCGGTTGAGTTAGATCAGGGGTTAAAATTGCTTTGTGAGAGTTTATAGCAGATATTTTGTATATTCAGTCATCTTCTGACGGAATCTGTCACCATCCTGACGATAAAGAAGGATCTTTATGTGGGATCAATCGAAAAATATGTAAACCCCAACTGTATTCACGATAGCAGGAATTAGCCCATTTGGCTTTAGGTATCAAATTTAAATAACGGAACAACACGCAACATGAAACAACAATTAATAAATAAATTAAATGATAAAACAGCCGTCATAGGCATTGTAGGTTTAGGTTATGTCGGTATTCCTCTGGCATTACGTTATGCCGAAGCCGGTTACAAAGTAGTCGGTTTTGATATTGACCAAGAAAAAATTGAAAAAATATCTTCAGGCAAAACTTATATCAAGCACATTCCCGATGAAGATATTCAAACTGCAGTAAACAATGGTTTCGAAGTCACTATTGATTTCACCCGTGCGACGGATGTTGACACCTTAATCCTATGTGTGCCAACACCACTTGATCTGCACCGCGAACCGGATCTCAGTTTTGTATTAGATACCATGGATAGTTTGCTGCCTTATTTACGAGCAGGGCATGTGGTTTCGTTAGAAAGTACAACCTACCCGGGCACAACGGATGAAGAATTAAAGCCGCGTATTGAAAGTACCGGCTTGAACGTTGGCGAAAACGTATTTCTGGTTTATTCACCAGAACGTGAAGACCCTGGTAATCCAAATTTTAATACCCAAACCATTCCTAAAGTTTGTGGTGGTGATACCGAAGCCTGTCAGGATGTAGGTGTGGCACTATATAGCCACGTTATAGACAAAGTTGTTTCTGTCAGTTCTACACGTGCTGCTGAGATGACTAAATTGCTGGAAAATATTCATCGTGCGGTTAACATTGGTCTGGTTAACGAAATGAAAATTGTTGCAGATAAAATGGGCATTGATATTTACGAAGTCATTGATGCAGCCGCCACCAAACCTTTTGGTTTTGTGCCTTATTATCCAGGGCCGGGTTTGGGTGGGCACTGTATTCCCATCGACCCGTTTTATCTAACATGGAAAGCACGTGAATATGGTGTCAATACCCGCTTCATTGAATTGGCTGGTGAGGTTAACAGCTCCATGCCTGAGTATGTGTTAAACAAGGTTGTTACCGCATTGAATGGGCAGAAAAAAGCCGTCAATGGTAGCCGCATTCTTATGCTGGGCATAGCCTATAAAAAGAACATCGATGATATGCGTGAATCGCCCTCGGTAGAAATCATGCAGCTAATTCAGGAATGTGGCGCAGAAATACACTACTCAGATCCTTATGTGCCTGTTTTTCCAAAAATGCGCCGTTACAACTTTACTATGGACAGTGTCGATGCCACCAGTGAAAATATTAAAAACTATGACTGTATCGTAGTCGGTACTGATCACGTTGATTTTGATTATAAGATGATTCAGGAAAATGCGAAATTAATCGTTGATACCCGTGGTATGTATCGTGGCAAATATGACAATGTCGTGCATGCGTAGATAGTTATAAGTTGGCAGTTTGTAGGTTGGGGTGAGGCACGAACCCCAACAAAACGGTACGGCTGCTACCAATGTTGGGGTTCGTGCCTCACCCCAACCTACAGACTAAAGACTAAAAAGGAATAAATATGAATGTAGTAATGATTGGCTCAGGCTATGTAGGCCTTGTTTCCGGTGCGTGTTTTGCTGAGTTTGGTGCAAATGTCACCTGTATAGACA
>CAZALW010000171.1:0-7120 GCA_964485705.1 uncultured Thiotrichaceae bacterium | reverse complement strand
TAACATGCCAATAAAATAGCTTTTCACCACGCCACTACGGTAAGTTAAACTACTAGTGCAGTGTATTGAATAGATTGCATATTTAGAAAGTCATAAAATGTTTGAGGACAAGGCGTAGTTCGCCGTGAATGGTTAATCCCTTCACAAGGGCTATAACGCAGTAATCAAACATTTTATAACTTCCCGTAGGGCGTAACGAGAACAGCCTCCTGCTGCGTTACATCCTCTCGGGGTAGAATGGCTACCCCAGCGAGAATGCGCCTTGCAGGCGACTGTTCTCGTTTCGTCTAAATATGCAATCTATTCAATACACTACACTAGCATGGCAGTCCCAGAAAAAACCAATTCAGCAGACAACAAACCAGCTTTTGATTCAACTGCCTTCCTGAAGCATGTCACCAGCAAACCCGGTGTTTATCGAATGCTCGATGACAAACAGCAGGCCATCTATGTTGGCAAGGCCAAAAACCTGAAAAACCGTTTAAGCAGTTATTTCCGCAAAACGGGATTGTCTGCCAAAACACAGGTTATGGTGTCAAAAATCAGCAACGTTGACATCACTATTACCCACACTGAAGGCGAAGCCTTATTGCTCGAAAGCAATTTAATAAAAGAGTTGCGCCCACGTTATAACGTGTTAATGCGCGATGATAAGAGTTATCCCTATATCTTTGTTTCTAATAAGTCTGCCTATCCGCGTATAAGCCTGCATCGAGGGGCACGTAAAAACAAGGGTCTGTATTTAGGGCCATACCCAAATGCTCATGCGGTTCGTCAAAGCATTAACCTGTTGCAGAAAATGTTTCTCATTCGTCAGTGTGAAGACAGCACTTTTGCCAACCGTTCACGACCATGCTTGCAGTATCAGATCAAACGTTGCACCGCCCCTTGCGTTGGCTACATCTCTGAAAAAGCCTATGGCAAAGACATTAGCCATGCGGTTTTATTTTTACAGGGGAAAAGCGAGCAGGTCATCCATGAGCTGATAAAAGACATGGAGCAAGCAGCAGAAAAACAGCATTTTGAAAAAGCTGCAGACTATCGTGATCAAATCAGTAACTTGCGGAAAATTACCGAAAAACAACATGTCAGTGCAGACAAAGGTGATATTGATGTTATTGCCTGTGCTAGCGAAGCCGGGCAGACCTGCGTACAGGTGTTTTATATACGTAATGGCCTCAATCTGGGTAACCGCAGTTTTTACCCCAGCTTGCCAGAAGAATTAAGCAGTGAGCAAATCCTTACCGCTTTCATTCCCCAGTTTTATTTAAAGCGTGCTGATTTAAAACAAAATATCCCTGGTGAAATTATTGTTTCAAACCTGCCGCAAGACAGCGACTTAATTGAGCAAGTGTTGAGTGAGCAGAGCAGGCATAAAGTGAAAATTAGTTACAAGCTAAGAGGTGAACGTGCCAAATGGTTAGAAATGGCATTAAATAATGCTGTTAATTCATTGAAAACAAAGTTGATATCACGTTCTGGATTACTCGCTCGTTTCCAGGCGCTGCAGGAAGTTTTACAGTTGGATGACATTCCTCTGCGTCTGGAATGTTTTGATATCAGTCACACACAGGGTGAAGCAACGGTTGCTTCCTGTGTGGTTTTTACCCCCGAAGGCGCATTCAAAACAGATTATCGTCGCTATAATATTGATACTAATGCTGGCACCGGCATTACTGGTGGCGATGATTATGCTGCGATGAAACAGGCACTGGAACGGCGCTTTCGTTCTGTAAAAAAACAGGGTAAAGCCGATAACACACAGGCGATGCAGCAGAAACTTCCCGATATCCTGTTTATTGATGGCGGAAAAGGTCAGCTCAAACAGGCCATAGAGGTTTTTGAAAAGCTGGAAATTGACTCAGTGTTACTGGTGGGCGTAGCAAAAGGTGAAGGTCGTAAGGCAGGTCTGGAAAAACTGATTTTTAGTGATGGCCGCCCGGATCTGTACCTCACCATTGAATCTGCCGCGCTTAACTTAATTCTGCAAGTACGTGATGAAGCGCATAGGTTTGCCATCAGCGGACACCGCGCGCAACGTGCAAAAAAACGCCGTACCTCACCATTAGAAGGCATTGTCGGTTTGGGCCCAAAACGCAGGCAAACTTTATTAAAACATTTTGGTGGCCTACAGGCGATAACACAGGCCGGCATTGAAGATATCGCTAAAATTAGTGGTATAAGTAAAAAGCTGGCACAAGATGTCTATGATCAGTTTCATGTCATTGATTAAAAACGGGACGTGCCATGATACTAAAAAAATTTGTAACTACTCAGCGTCATCAAAGAAGAAACAGACTTACCACGAAGGACACGAAGGACACGAAGGACACGAAGAAAAATGATTGTAAATGATCAACACGATTAAATTAAATGTGGTACGCATATGCCTTGGTCAATATACTTTAAAAACTTCGTGGTCTTCGTGTCCTTCGTGGTAAAAATTTTTTAACAAACCATAAAAATAGAAACTCGCTGAGTAGTTACAAAAACCTATGATAAACTTTTCCTTATGTTAGTAAACGGAAAACCTTTCAGAACCATCTGGCTCGACGATACTGAGCAGGTAAAAATTATCGATCAAACTCGCCTGCCGCATGAGTTTAGTATTGTCACATTACATACGATTGATGATGCGGCAACCGCCATTGCCGACATGCTGGTTCGTGGCGCACCGTTGATTGGCGCTACCGCTGCTTATGGCATGGCACTTGCGATGAATGCCAGCAACAATGACGAAAATCTAAGCAAAGCATACCAAACACTATTAGCGACACGCCCCACCGCCGTCAACTTACGTTGGGCGCTGGATGACATGATGAAAGTATTAAGCCCGGTCGAATCCGAACAGCGTAGGCAAATGGCATTCGATCATGCCAAAACCATTTGTGATAATGATGCCAAACAATGTGAAAATATCGGCAATCATGGTGCCAAAATAATCAGTAAAATTCATCAGAATAAGCAGGACACGGTCAACATACTTACCCATTGTAATGCTGGCTGGTTGGCAACGGTTGACTGGGGAACGGCTCTAGCGCCCATCTACAAAGCAAATGAAGCTGGCATACCTGTGCATGTATGGGTTGATGAAACCCGTCCGCGAAATCAGGGCGCAAGCTTGACGGCGTGGGAGCTACAACAACAGGGCATCGCACATACCGTTATTGTCGATAATACCGGTGGCCACCTGATGCAGCATGGCATGGTTGATATGTGTCTTGTTGGCTCTGACCGCACCACCTTTACCGGTGATGTTTGTAACAAAATTGGTACCTACCTAAAAGCCCTTGCAGCCAGTGACAACAATGTGCCATTTTATGTCGCCTTGCCTGGCACCACGATAGACTGGACACTGACCGATGGCGTTCGCGATATACCCATCGAACAACGTGACAGTAGCGAAGTTTCACACATTAGTGGTCGTAACGCAGCAGGCAAAATCTGCAATATACAACTGATACCGGATAACTGCGTAAGTGCAAACTACGCTTTTGATGTCACCCCTGCGCGACTGGTGACAGCGTTGATAACAGAACGTGGCATTAGCCAACCCTGTGCCGAGGCACTCACTGAACTTTATCCCGAAATGCAGACAGTAAATACTTCGAAAAAATTGTAACTACTAAGCGTCATCAAAAAAACAGATTTACCACGAAGTACACGAAGATCGCGAAGAAAAATCATGGTTAATAATCAGATTAGATTAAATTAAACACAGCGTTAATGTATGTACTACACCCAATATACTTTAAAACTTCGTGGTGAAACATTTTTTATCAACCACAAAAAATTGATTAAACTTATTAATAGGCAATTTAAATGAAAAATGTCTGGTCAGATAAAGCCGCACAAAACACAATAAAACACTATGCAGCAGCCGGTAACAATGAAGCCTGTATTAATAAAGATGTTGCACTGCGTGTTTATACTTCGCGTCTACTGGGTAACGAGCCCCAGCTGGTATTGCATGGCGGTGGCAATACTTCTGTAAAAACAAGCGCTACTGATATTACCGGCGATTCACTGAATGTACTTTGTGTCAAAGGTTCAGGCTGGGATTTAGGCGATATAGAACCAGCAGGATTGCCTGCAGTACGACTCGACCCGCTAAAAAAACTGGCAGCGCTGGAATCGCTTAGTGATGAAGACATGGTGAACGTGCAACGCTGCAATCTGCTCAACTCAAGCGCGCCAAATCCATCCGTTGAAACCTTGTTGCACGCCTTTCTACCGCATAAATATGTCGATCACACACATGCAAATGCGGTGCTTGCACTCACCGATCAGGCCGATGGTGAAGCTATTTGCCGTGAAGTGTTTGGTGATCGTGTTGCCTATGTACCCTACATCATGCCCGGTTTCGAGCTGGCAAAAAAAACCCGGGAAATTTTTCAGCAGTTTTCAAATGGTAATGGTGGGGGTGATGGTGTGGGCGAGTGCGAAGGCATGATTATGCTTAAACACGGTATCTTCACTTTTGCGGAAACGGCACAACTTTCTTACCAGCGTATGATCGATCTGGTGACGCTAGCGGAACAACATCTTGCAAAAAGTCCGAAAATATTTTTCCCAGCTATAAAATTACCCGCACAATCTGCCAGTGCCGCTGATATTGCGCCCATCATCCGTGGACTCAGCGCAACGGATCTGGGTGATGGAAAATTTCAACGAATGATTCTTGAATTTCGCAGCAGTCCGGAAATCCTGAATTATGTTAACGGTAAAGAAGTAGAACGCTACAGCCAGCAGGGTACGGTGACACCCGACCATTCCATTCGCACTAAACCCAAACCATTAATCTTGCCAACCGCAGACGCTAATGACCTGAAATCCTTTGCCAGCGATGCAAAAACGGCGCTGGAAAATTATTCCCGTGATTACCATGATTATTTTGAACGGCAAAATAACCGGCTTAATCATACTCGCACCGAACTTGATCGGTTGCCACGAGTGATTCTTGCCCCCGGTATTGGTCTATTTGGGTTGGGTGCATCCAGTAAAGCAGCAAAAATTGCCGCTGACCTCGCCGAAACCACGGTTGAAGTGATTAGTCATGCAGAAAGCATCGGCCAGTTCGAATCAATTAGTGAGGACGAAACCTTCGACATGGAATACTGGTCGCTGGAGCAAGCCAAGTTAGGTAAGATCAATGAGCCGGATTTTGCAGAGCCCGATTTTGTAGGACATGTAGTTGTTGTTACCGGCGGCGCATCAGGCATTGGTCTGGCTACCGCACTGGCATTCAAAAAGCAGGGGTCAGAAGTAGCCATTTTTGATCTGAATGCTTCAGCCGTCAGTGAAGCCGCCAGACAAATTAACGGCATTGGACTTGCCTGTGACGTAACCGACCGCCGGCAGCTACGCGCTGCATTTGATACCGTATGTCAGACTTATGGTGGCATTGATATCTTAATCTCCAACGCCGGCGCTGCCTGGCAAGGACGCATCGGTGATGTCGATGAAAAAACCCTGAGACAAAGTTTTGAACTTAATTTCTTTGCTCATCAGGCCGCTTCGCAGGAAGCGTTAAGAATAATGCGCAGCCAGAAAACCGGCGGCAATCTTCTTTATAACACCTCAAAACAGGCGATCAACCCGGGTGCGGATTTTGGCCCATACGGTTTACCTAAAGCAGCCACACTATTTCTAATGCGCCAATATGCACTGGATCACGGTCGTGATGGTATCCGCTCCAATGCCGTTAATGCCGACAGAATTCGCAGTGGTCTGCTTACCGATGATATGATAGCCAGCCGTTCAAAAGCACGTAAACTCAGTGAACACGACTATCTAGCGGGTAATTTGCTAGGGCGTGAAGTCACTGCAGAAGATGTTGCTCAATGCTTCCTGGCATTAGCCCATGCTAATAAAACAACGGGCGCTGTGCTAACTGTTGATGGCGGCAATATTGCGGCAGCATTACGTTAATAATATTAACCACGACTAAAATGTCGGGAACATTTTGAACGCACGACAGTGCGACCCGAAGGGCGTAGCGCAGGAGCGCGAAGTAAAGACACGAAAAGCACTAAAATTAAAATCTTTTTTTCATGCTTTTCGTGTCTTTCGTGGTTAAATAATTAGTTAGCCTGATATTATGGCTAACCAGGAAACATTAAAATAAAACATGAACATACCAAACGCAATCACCACGTCCAGAATCATATTAATACCCGTATTTATAGCGGCTTTTTACCTGCCATACGATTGGGCACCGACTTTAGCGGCTTTCATCTTTGGTTTTGCCGCACTGACAGACTGGTTTGATGGTTATCTAGCGCGCAAACTAAACCAACAGTCATCGCTTGGTGCCTTTATTGATCCGCTCGCTGACAAATTAATGGTTATTTCTGCATTATTAATCATCATTACAAAACACCCCGAAAGCAACTGGTTACTGTTTTCCTCACTGATTATTATCTCTCGTGAAATATTTATATCATCACTACGAGAATGGATGTCAGGCATGGGTGGCAGCAAGGTCGTAGCCGTCTCCTTTTCGGGTAAAGCAAAAACAGTAGCGCAAATGTTCGCTTTATTATTTCTCATTTATGAACAAGAAATTTTCGGCTTATCAGCGTATAACATTGGCATTGTGTTATTGATCCTGGCGGCAGTCTTGACCCTCGTATCCATGTTTATTTACATAAAGTCAGCCTGGCCCACGTTAACAGCAGGAAATTGATGTTTTTTTACGCTGTGTGGATGATTTCACCTTGACAGTAGCGCAGGCATCGCTAGAATAGCGAGCTGCTTTTATGTACAAGGATGTACGGTATATAGAAAACGCAGGAGCAGTTTTCTTAGAAAACAATGCGGGAATAGCTCAGTTGGTAGAGCGCAACCTTGCCAAGGTTGAGGTCGCGAGTTCGAATCTCGTTTCCCGCTCCAAATTTTGAAGAGTTTTGATAAAATCTGGCCCTGCGCTATTTAAACTGGCCGCAGGGTTTTTTCGTTTTTATAGTGAGAATACTATAAAAAGGCATAGGGAAAATCGGTTCTTATTCTACTTTTGTTAAAGAACAGGTAAGATAAGAGGTTCAGAACTAATTAGAAACTTCTAAAGAAAAAATCTGGCGGGATAGCAAAGTGGCCATGCAGTTGATTGCAAATCAAT
>CAZALW010000170.1:0-7138 GCA_964485705.1 uncultured Thiotrichaceae bacterium | reverse complement strand
CGCAGGCGTTTCAGGTTTTCTGGTAATAACGCTGGCCCCATGCCGCCGAGGCGGTAGGCATTGTGACATGCGGCGCAGTTATCCTGATAGAGTTTATTCGTGTTGTCGCTACCGGTGCTGCTGGCATGAGATGGTTTCGGAAATAAAAGGAATACCAGAGCTACGATGGAAGCAATCAGAGCAATTTTAAACAGGATGATTTTGGTTATTGTGGAACGTTTCATTTTATGTGATTACTTAGTGTTGTTAAAAAAAGCGATAGATATTTACCACGAAGATAACGAAGCACACGAAGACATTTTCTATTATGTTATTAGTTGTAGAAAGGGTGTATGTGTGTTGTTTCTTAATGGTTATGCTTCGTGTTCCTGGTGAGTTTCGTGGTAAAAATGGATCTATGTTGTATTGAGTGGTTTTTTATTGTGACCCAAAAATTACTTTCACCGTCATTCCCGCATGTTTTTAGCGGGAATCTATTGCCTGAAGAGTGGATTCCTGCTAAAAACATGCAGGAATGACGGGGTAGGTAACTCTGGTACTTCATGGGTCACAATAAAAACCACTCAATATGACATAGACCCGTAAAAACATAGAAATGCAGATTCACTGAGTAGTTACCACTTTATTATGGCTTATATTATTCTGTTACGTGTACTATGCCGGTCATTTCAGGGTGTGGTCCACATCGATAGGGGAAAGAACCGGTTTGTTTAAACTCGCGTTCATAGAATTCATCAGGGAAAAAATAATCGGATTCTTCTTCCCCTAGTTCTTCAAACCAGACGCTATGAAACTGGCGTTTTTCACGGTTTTCCCAGCGTACGGTCTGTCCTCTTTTAATGGTGATTTCCTGCGGGATGAATTTGAATTTTTTGATGGTTACCAGTGGTTCGTCTTCACCATCAGCAAATGCCGAAACGTTGAAAGCAAGAAGTGTTATTGCCAGTAGTAGTGATTGCCATTTCATGGTTTTTCCCTCAGCGTTTTTTAAGTATGGTTTATTAACGTCAGGTTTAACACGGCGCTATAAAAGCTATAGTATACAAAAAAGGCCGCAAGGCATAAAGCCAGCGACCTTTTTTTGTGACAGTTTAGCCTTATTTAGCTATAGCATTAATCTCAGCCTCTTCATCATCAAAGCCCAGTTTAAAGCCTAACGATACATGATGGAAACGGCTATAACTGTAATCATCGTGGATGGCAAAACCGATGTTATACCATTGATCCACTGCCATGCTGACATCGCCGGGCTGGTCAGAGGTGAGTTTGCGTGTCATCTCAACCGTCCAGATTCCGTCTTTTAGCTCACCAGTGAATTCTACGCCCTGACCGCCGGTCATTATGCGTTCAGCAAGGATGTGGCCATCTTCGGATTTCCCGCTGCCTGAGCTGTAACGCCATAAATCCATAAAGCTGCCGTTGTCCATTAAGGCCTGGATTTCAGCTTCTGATTTAAGTTTATCCCAACCACCGCGTTTTTTACCTTCTTTGCCATCAATTTCGATTGATGTGCGACTTTCTTTCAGGTATTTGGTGAAACCTCCGCTAAGATCAAGGCGTTTTGATAACTCACCAGTCAGCACTGAATCCTCAGGCTGATGTGGCATGTAATTGTTATCGTGATGGCACGTTTGCCAGCAACCTGCGCGCTCAGCAAATTCTACATCAGGATTTTCTTCTTTATCGGTAGTTAGCATGATAGCCAATTTAATCTGATTCTCTGCGTCCATCTTACCACCGTCAACAAAGGTAACAGGTACATGTTCTGTATCTGGCCACTGGAATTGCATGTACAGGTTGTCTGCATCGTGTGCTGCTTTAATGCTAAGCACGATGCTGCCACGCTTACCGGGAATGGGTGTGTCTTCTACTTTATCACCGGTTACAATCAGGTCGCCGATATCGACTTCTTCATCTTCATGGCAATCAAAACAGCGGTCACCGCCTTTGAGGAAGGCGCGTTTGCCGCCGTGGTCGCTACCCTTAAGCGTCCATTCCATTGAAGCCTGACCGGTATAAAACAGAATGACTTCTTTTGCTTCCATGCTGTTCCAGTCGGTACCGGTACCTGCTGATGAGCTGGTAGCTTTAGCTGCCGCTGGGGTTGCTGGTGTCGGTGTCACTTTGGTTTCTGTCACAGTAGCAGCAGGTTTAGCCTTAGCTTTTTTATCATCTTTTGGTTTAACCAGCTTCATGCCGTTGTCAATAAATGCCTGCCATTGAGGTGCGATAGGGCGAATGTTAATAGGAATTGGTTTTGAAATTTCTTCCAGTTCTTCTTCACTGAGCTGGTCATGGACTTTTTTATGTGCGATTCCCTGATGACAGTCGATACAGGTATTACCATCTATCATTGCCTGTGCATGTTGTTTGCGGGAGCGCTTTTTCTGATCCTCCGGTTTCATTGCGTCAAAATTGTGGCAGTTTCTGCACTCGCGTGAGTCAGTGCTTTTCATGTCTCCCCAAACTTTTTTGGCCATCTGTAAGCGGTGTTCATCAAATTTTTCAGGGGTGTTAATAGTGCCCATTGCCTTATGGTATAACTCTCGACTGGCTTCGATTTTACGTACTACTTTGTGTATCCATGGACGCGGTACATGACAATCAGAACAACTGGCGCGAACACCGCTACGGTTAGAATAGTGGCTGGTGTGTATGTATTCCTGATAAACGTTTTCTTCCATTTCGTGACAGGTAATACAGAACTCCATGGTATTGGTGACTTCCATTGCGGTATTAAAACCGCCCCAGAAAATGACACCGACAGCCATAAAAAATAAAGCCGCGCCGAGAGTGGTTCCCAGTAGAACTTTGCGAGACATTAAACCGAATTTTCTGGATGGATTATTAGCCATGGCTTAGATACACCTTGATTTGTTGTATTGTTGTGATTTTTATTACATAAGAAACCTTGGGAAAAGTCTCTGATGTAATAAGTATGATGTTGTTTAAATCTGTGTTTTTAAAAAAAGGGCGGACATACCCAATGTACGTCCGCCCTCTTTTATTCCATATTGCATTCCATACTACATTTCTGGAATAACCTTGTTAATCATTATGTTACATGGTTAACGCGGTTATACACGTTGAACTTACCTGTAGGAGCGTAAAGACCTTTAACACGTGCTTTTTCTTTCAGAGTTTTGGCATCATAGATAACCATTTCGCCGTTTGGCTCAAGACTGGTAGAGCGATTCCATATAGATACCCATACTTCATCACCAGCTTTGTTGAACTCGAAGTGAACAGCAACATAGCCAGTTTTCTCGGTTACACGAATGGTTTTAACAACCTTACGTGTTTTCTTGTCGAGAATCTTGATAGATTGCTGAACTTCTGGCTCTGGATGCAAAGTCTGATCCATCCACACATAATCGCTCTTAGGATGGGTGCGCAGGAATACGCCCGGGCCGTCGGTGTCAACGGTGTAACAGATATTCCAGGCTTTGTCTTTGTTGCCTTTGGTATCGTTACCCCAAACGGTGAGTTTGCCTACACCAAGGTGAACGGTTCCGCCGACAGGGCCACACTTAGGATCGATCCAGTTAGCACCTGGGCCTGGGTGAGGTTTTTTGTCAGTCTTAATTAACGCTTCCAGTTTCTCGGTTTTTGTATCTACTACAACCATGGTGTCAGATGCATTTGCCGCAATTTGGAAGTAACGACCAGTAGGGTCGTAGAAACCATCATGCAAATACTTGGCAGTGTCTATCTTGGTGATTTTGAGGTTATCAATATCATCGTAATGCACCTGCCACATCTGTCCCAGTTCCTTCATGGCAACTAACCAGCTTTTATCATGAGGTGTGTCGTAAATTGCAGCAACACGTGATTCGTTGACATAATCGCCATCAATGTTAACACCGCGTGAAGAAACAACTTTTAGTGGTTCCATGGTTTTGGCATCAAGGATAACGAAATGAGGTGGCCAGTAACCACCGCCAATAACGTATTTGCCATCACCGGATAAGGCAACGTCACGTGCATCATAAGCGACCTGTGTTGATGCTACCTTCATTTTATCGGGTGTTTGCCATAAATCGAGTTTGGTCATCAAACCATCACGACCCATGGTGTACCAGAAACGACCGCGATCTTTAGCTGTAGATACAGAGCTCTTTTCTACGGTTTTCAGTACGTGTACTGCATAACCTGTTTTAACGCGGGCAAAGACTTCTTTTTTGTCACCGTCCATAATAACCACGTTGCCGGCATCACGTTCGATAGCAATGAAGAAGTTTTTCCAGTTACGATCGTGTAACGGCTTGGTAGGATAGTCTTTTGGATCGATAAAAACATTATGACGTTCTTTCATTAAAGCCAGAGACATTTCTGGTGGGATAGGTGGATCCATCTGGATGTAACGTGCCAGCATATCAATTTCTTTTTTGCTGAGGATGGTATCAAAGTTGTTCATACCACCTTCGGTACCGAGGGTGATGATTTTTGTTAGGCGTTTTGTGCCTTTCTTCAATGTACCTTTTGATTTTTTGGCTTTGTTAGGATGGGGTTCCAGGTTGCCACCGGTAGCACCGACACGCAAAACACCGTGACAACCAGCACACTGCTGGAAGTACAGGGATTTTGCCGTTTCAAAATCGGCATCGTTTAGCGGCTCAAATGATTTTTTGGCAAAAGCTGTGCCCGAAGACGCTGCCATGCCTACGCAGACAGCAAGGATTGCGGCTCCGTATTTAGTGGTATGTTTTAATTTCATCAATTATGACTCCTGCTCAGTTATTAACTGTTTAGTTACAATAGATATTTACGTTATGTGTTTGCTTTATAAAACTGCATGCACACAGTAAGCCTGTGGGATTAAAATGTGTTTGACTTACGTCAAGCTGAGAGGGCGATAATAGGCCTCATGGAGGCATGTGTTGCTGAAGAGTTGACATAGATCAAAAAAATGGCTATTTATTATTTTCGCAAAGGAACTAAAGCTCTTTTTACCTACAGGTTGTGCAGGTGGTTGTTCATCTCGGACAAGCTCCTAGTAGGGCATCTCTAAAAATATTTACCTTACTTCCTCCACCACCACTGGTTTTAGCCACACAATTAAAATCGGCAGCAGAGTCAGGTTTGCCAGTAAAGCGATAACCATAGAAAAACCGGTGAGCAGACCGAAATAGATGCTGGGAATGAAATTAGATAATGCCAGAATAGAAAATCCCAGTGTGATGGTAATGGTAGTGTAATACATGGCATGACCGATACTGTCGTGACTGCGTTTTATTGCTGCCCAGTAGTTATTGTCTATGCTGAATTCTTTGCTGAAACGGTGTACGTAATGAATGGTATTGTCCACTGCAATGCCAATACAGATAGCGGCAATGGTGATGGTCATAATATCCAGTGGAATGCGTAACCAGCCCATTAATCCCAACATCATGGAGGCAGCAATGATGCTGGGGACGATGGCAATGGCGGCCATTTTGATATTGCGAAAGGATAATGAAAACATCAGCAATATCGTAAAAAACACCACGCCAACAGTCTGGATCTGGGATTTGAATAAACTTTGTAACAGATTGTTATAAAGCACCAGCATACCGGTAAGATGGACTTGTTCATCGTCCAGACCCAGCTCCTGGGTCAGGTGTTGTTGAATTTCGTTGAGCAAATCTTCGCGTTTTAATGAACGGTCAGATTCATAGACACGGATGCTGAAACGTAACTGGTTGCCATCTTTGCTCATGTATGGATCAAACAACGATTGTTTGATTTCCTCTGGTAGTCGTTTGTATAAAATGGATAGAAAAAAGTCATCCATCAGCACTTCTTCATCAAGGCTGTGTAGCAGTTGCAGACTGGTTGAAATGGATAAAACCTTGCCTGTAGCCGGCAGGCTGTCCAGATAATCATGGATGGCGTGTACCTTTGGCAGTTTGCTATTGTTGAACCAGTAGCTGGTGCTGGTGATGCCGGCGTCTTCATCCAGATCAAGAACGAACTCAAGTGCATCGTCAAAAGCATCCTCAAGAGCATCGCCAACATCATTAAGCAGTGAGTATGGTTCTGTTTCAGCATTTTTATCGTCGGACTCCTGCGTGTCCTCTTCAGCCAGGAAAAAGTCTGCTGGTGCATCAATGATAATATCCAGCGGTGTAGTGCCGCCAAGTTTTTCATCAATTAACATCATGCCCTGATAAATCTCGGTGTTTTTTTTGTAATAATCAATGAAGCGGTTTTCAACACTGAGTTTACTTATACCAATACCACTGCCAATGGCAAACAATAGAAAAACCAGCAGAATCGTTGAATCAAAACGTTTGGTATACGCTGCAATTGAACGGGTTAAGCGGTGAGTGCGGTCGCCTTCGGGTACTTTTTGAGAGGCGGGTAATAAAGCTAACATAGCGGGAAACAGGGTAAATGCAATAATAAACGACATGGTGATGCCAATCGTCATCATCCAGCCGAAATCAATCACCGGGCGAATGCCACTGGTGGTTAGTGAAGCAAAAGCAACAATAGTGGTGATGGCGGTGTAAAAGCTGGGCTGAGCTTTGCTGCTAATCATCAGTCGTATTAGTTGATGATGGTTGGCTGCGATGTGTTGAGTTTGCAGTTCTCGATAACGCACGATTAAGTGCACCATCAGTGACAGCGTGATGATTAACATCAGTGAAATAAAGTTAGACGAAACCACGGTGACTGGCCATGCTACCCACCCCAAAAAACCCGTCATCATCAGTCCAGCTACAGCACAGGTCAGCATTGGTAGAATAATCCAGCGCGGCTGTTGAAAAATGATCGCCAACAAAACAACCAGAAACAGCAGTACGCCAATGCCGAAGGTCATCAGGTCGTGACGAATAAAATCAATCGAGTCGGAGGTAATCATAGGCAGGCCACCAAGAAACAGCTCAGCATGCTCACGATGTAAATCCATGATTTTCCTTACCTGAACAATATCGTCACTCTGCTGTTGCTGTAAAACCACGCTGAGATCATAAAACTGTGTTGCAACGTTTTTTAGCTCCTGTTTTTCATTAAGCGTTAAGTGGTTTTGTAATTTCTTCTCACGTAAAAAATCACGCCGTTCGCGTAATTCAATATGTTGTTTATTTGGTGTGAAATTTACCTGTATAGCGGTCACTGTACCATCACTGCTAATTAACAGGTTTTCATAGAG
>CAZALW010000169.1:0-7174 GCA_964485705.1 uncultured Thiotrichaceae bacterium | reverse complement strand
GCTTTTAATCTTTAATGTCCGCTAATGACCGTACTCAGTCATTCACTCTATGAATCTGACACGCTTTGCCTGCTCTAATCAGAGCAACTACACTTTAAAAAAAGGGGCGTTTATAAAACACCACGACGTTTATCACTATCAAGTTCATCATCTGGCAGTATTCTTTCCTGAACAACACGCCACTGACCATCGTCTTCTTTTTGAATGATGAATTCAATGCCATTGCTCTTAATGCTGTCATCATTAGCTTCAATGGTTTCGATTGATTTAAACATAACACGATCAGTGGTCTGCGCCAGTATATTCAATCCCTGGTAACTAATTTTCTTTAGTAATTTATTTTCAAACTCATGCTTGCATTGCCTAAACCAATCGTCATAGCTAATGACTTCAAAATCAGGCACACCATAAACACTGACCTGTTTTGAAATCAGGTTCATGTGTTCTTCAAAATCAAGTTTGTTTGCGGTTTCTGCCATTACGGCTAAAAATTCTAGTGGATTCATCGTGTTTTCTAAAAGTTATAAGTTGTATGTTTCCGGCATTATCAGCCCAGTAATTAACCATTACCGAGCCTTTATGCGAATTGCGTAACACAAGCATCATTAAATTCAGTCGCCGTTACATCAAGAATATAACGACTCATTTACACTCCCCTATTGATCTGACACGGCATCGCTTAAAATCAGACATAATCGCGCGACTCAATATAGCATTAGTGAAAATAGCCTCTTCCGTTTCGGCTTTTTTAAACGATGCTCTTGACAGGTCAGCATCTGTAAAATCAGCGCCAAGGCAATCTGATTCATCAAGCACGGCTTTGGACATAGTCGCTGCCTTGAAATTTGTTCCGTGCAAGCGTGCGCCTCGAAAGATGGCTTTATATAGCTGCGCCCGGACAAATTGTGCATTGCTTAAATTACTTTGCTCAAAGTTTGATTCTTTTAACCTGGCATCAATAAATACGGCCGATTCAAGATCAGCCTCATAAAAACTGGCATGGTCAGCTCTAACCCCGGTGAAATCCGCCTTTTTAAGATGCGCTCGACTAAAGCGACTATTATCTAAAATAGCATTTTTAAAACTGGCTCCTTGCGCGTTTACACCAACCATGCGTACATTCGGCATTCTTGCTTTATCAAAACGTGCATTGCTTAAGTTGGCAAAATTAAAATCTGCGCCTTCAAGTAACGCACCAGAAAAATCAGCACTGTCTAAATTAGCGCCCGCCAATATTGCATTTGATAAATCTGTATTTTTCAGGTCTTTACCAGACAAATCACAATTCGCCCAGTTAACACCTGGTTTTGCTTCATCCTCACAGGAAGAATAAGCCTGATTAATCCCGAATATGAAAAAAAACACTAAAAATAAACCTTTTGCTAGCGTTTTTGGCATAACTTCTCCCATTTATAAAGTAACAATCAATGCATGATATATTCAGGCACACAACATTTTACAGTGAATCAGGCAGCAATGTTATCAAAGATTAAGACAACATTATTTGCGTTTAAGGCTATTTACCACAAACCTTGATGGACTTAGATAATTCAATATAGTTCTATTCACTGGCGATGGCTCACCCGTTATTTGAGATGCAACAATTTCAGCTGAAATAAAACAGCTGGTAAACCCGCGTGAGCCATGTGCAGCAGAAATATACAGGCCATTTAAATAGCTGGCGGGTTGATATGTTTTTGTTGTGCGACCATGACATATATCAGCGTATTCTTTATCAAAAAATGATTCATCAGGTATCGCACCTACAATGGGTAGCCTGTCTTTTGACGAAGTACGAAAACCAACCCATGTTTCACAATAATCCTCTTTTTTAAAAATACCAGGGTAATTTTTATCAAGTGCTTTGAGTAGTTTTCTGTCGTCAACTTGACAAACTTCCAACATATCACAGTTCCGTGTATAGGTTGCGCCAAGGTAATGTTTAGCGTTAATTGCAGGCGTTATATGGACATCAGTGTTATGTGTTTTTTTGATTTTTTGTGACACCGGGTTTTCATTCAGTGTTATCACCTGACCACGTATTGCTTCAACTGGAAGTTTCAGTGACATGCCCAAATCATTTATACCCGTACCATTAGCCACAATTAATACTTCAGCATTGCTGATAAGTTGAGAACCAGAAAAACACTGCCATTTATTATCATCATAATTTATATTTGTCACTTCAGCATCAACAATATCCAGTTTATTACCACATTCACATTTTAAAATATCACATAAAACGGCAGGAAGTACGACACCGGCAGATGCGTAATTAACGGTCACTTGCTCTTCTTTGTCCACGGCAGGCGAGCGGAAAAACAATTCATCCGTATCGACTATTGAAATAAAATCACTATTAAACCGAAATTTTTTTATTATCCGGGTGATTCGTTTTTTATCCATTAACTGCATCAAACCTGCATCGAACCAGAACTGTTGCTGGCTTTTTTTCTGCAAGGACTTAAATAATGACAGAGCATAACAATAAGCCGCTATAAAAAATTCTGTATCAATATCATTATTTATCGATAAACGAGGATAAACAATTGGCGCTGGATTCGAAGAGGCTTCTTTTTTAACATGACTATGGTTATCAATGATGGTAACCATCCAGCCTCGTTTTACTAAAGAATAAGCCAGACTTAATCCTGCAATACCTGCACCGATTATTGTGGCTTTTTTTAATGCAACAGATTTTGGCTGTGGCGGCTCAAACCAGGGTTTATCCTTATATTTTAGAGGTGGTGTTGTTATATTATATGAATAATTTACAGATTTCTCTGACAAGGGAAGTTCGGCAATAAGCATTTCACGTTTTTTACCAAAACCGGTTACCTTGTTAACCATAAACCCAGCCTTTTGCAGATTTCGTTTTACCAGTCCGGCACAGGTATAGGTGCTGCATGTTGCGCCATCGCAACTATTTTGAGCAATCAGGGTAAAGAGTTTTTGCGACCACATGTCCGGATTTTTTGCTGGTGAAAAACCATCGAGGAACCAGGCATCAACATTTAGTCTTTCATTTTCTAAAGCATCACACACGTCCATAAATTTGAAATGAAGTTGTACGCGATTATTAAATAAACGACGACTATGTGCCGTCTCAATTGCTGGCGGGTAGTTCTCAACTAATTCATCACAGAATGATTTTAATTCAGGATAACGCGAGATCAACTCAACAATGACTGCTGCTGAAAGCGGGTGTTTTTCTATCGCAATATAATGTAGCGTTTTTTCTTCATTACATTGTGCACAATGTTTTAACCATTCTTGTATGGTTAAAACACAGTTTAGTCCACTGCCAAAACCTAACTCGGCAATGACAAAATTTTTACGCCCTTGCCAACGCTCTGGTAATCCATTGTGTTTAAAAAAAACGTGTTGAAACTCGCTTTCACCAGAAACATCTTCCACCTCACTTGATGAATAATAAATATCACCAAATAATTCACTGTAAGGCTGACCATTACGCCAGATTAAATTTGTATATTGCATAGCCGTTTGAGGTTTAGACAAGTAAAATAGGTGACCCATTTTAAGCATGTTATTAATCATGCCAACCTATTATACAATCAACAGACAACATGAATGATAAAAGCCTGAACAATAAAGTTATTCTCATTACCGGTGCCAGTGACGGTATCGGAAAAGCCACCGCCATAGAATGTGCCAGACAGGGAGCAACGGTGATCATTCACGGTAAAACAGTGCCTAAACTCGAACTTCTTTACGATGAAATAATACAGGCTGGTTACACCGAGCCGGTTATTTACCCATTGGATTTTGAAAAAATAACACCACAGGACGGTGACACCTTAAAAGAAGTTATCAACAAAGAATTCGGCAAACTGGATGGCTTATTTAATAATGCTGGCTGGCTGGGTGCATCCACACCTATTGAGCAATATGACTTAAAGCTCTGGTATCGTGTTATGCAGATTAATTTAAACGCCACGTTTATGATCACACAAGCATGTATTCCCTTGCTAAATCACGACAACGCCAGTTCAATCGTGTTTAATCTCGATGATAAGAGCTCAGCCTATTGGGGCGCTTATGGCGTGGCGAAAGCAGGATTGCGCTCACTGATGGAAATTCTGGCGGACGAGTTGGAGTCCAGCTCTATTAACGTCAAGGGTTTAATTCCTGGAGTTGTAAAAACCGCATTCAGAACCCGAGCTTTTCCAGCGGAGGACTCATCGGCATTAACCAGGCCTTCAGAGGTCGCCAAAGTCGCTGCTTTTTTATTAAACGAAAGCAGTCAAACAATCGGTGGCGAACTATCTCATGGTAAAATTTTCAATTTTAAAGATGTGGCACACACTTTTTAATGGTGGCTATGAACCTGGCTCAGCGCTGTATTTTTTCGAAAGCAGGCTTAACCAGCACCAGAAAATAAGCAGTTGAAATGCCTGCCGAGCCGAATATCATGCACATCACCATAATCTGGTATCGTACCGCAATCAGTGGCGAAACACCTGATAATATCTGCCCTGTCATCATTCCCGGCAATGACACCAGACCAACGGCAAATAATGTGCTAACAATCGGTATCAGTGAAGACTGCAGCGCTATCTTACGGGCAACATCATAAGGCACTTCTCTTTCGGTTTCGGCATTCAAACGTTCGGCAGCAAGGCTAATACTGATCATCGAATTAGCAAAAATCATGCCTGCAATTGGTACCATAGTCTGCGGCAAATACCATGGATCAATAACCAAAACCACCTGTGTAATTAACAGTAAAGTAATGCCACCACCCAATGTTATTGCGAGCAAGGCATGCCTATAAAGCTGCAATCGTTTATCGACAACCGTGCCCAACGCAATCCAACTTGAAGCAAAAACCATTACCAGTAAAATAAGCAGAATAATTCCAGCACTATCTGATTCAAAAATATAGGTCAGGAAATAACCAATAAGCAATAGTTGCGCCAGCATACGAAAAATTGCATACAGTGCATTAGCTGAATTTAATGACCACTTAAAAAGTATAACCAACGTGACTAACACTGGAATAAAGGCCAGCGATAAATTTAATAGTGGGATGGTTTGAATAGAATCGGTCACAGGTATTGGTATTACTCAGTTATTTTTTGTTAACACGGATATTGTATAAAACTGGCTGCTCAGACGACCTGCTAATTTGTAATAACCCATACTTGAGCTGACAAAACGTGTCAGGTTTATTCATAGAATTAATGACTGATTTCGGTCTTTAGCGGACACACAGAAAAAACAAACCCTCCTAACCTCCCTTTCAAAAAGGGAGGGACTAAAGCCTTTTTACCTCCCCCTTTTTTCAAAGGGGGATTGAGGGGGTTTAGTTTTTAATGTCTGCTAAGTGTCGAAAACAGCCATTTCAAGCCTGGTATTGTCTGACAGATAAAATTCAGCCTTATACAGCTAATTCATCAAATCCACTTCAACGCCCTGTTCACGCAGGTGATCAGCTCGTTCATCTACAAAACGTTGAAAATTACTTTGCGTTTTATAAGCAGCAGAGGAAACATAATCCATTGCTGTCTGAATATGAAAAGCTTTTAGATAAGCATCAGCTCGGAAAACTTCTTCACCCTTTTCATTAAAAAACACCAGGCCAGGCGCGTATTTCACGTCTAGTTTTTTAGCCCAGTCACGTATCGTTAATTTTTTACCATCAGGTGTCAAAATCATTTCATTTGACCACATGTCCAGCACGAGTACATTAAAATCTGACAATAAGACAAGACTTTCTTTTCGTTTTAATATATCCAGGTGTAACTCATCACAGGCGATACATTTTCTTTGTTCAAACATCACCAGCAGCGGTTTATCCTGATTGCTTAAATCAGTAACTGAAGCAACCGTATTAATATCCGTATGAAGTCGACCTGTTGATGGTTGCGGATTGACTTCCTGCATGTATTCTCGATAACTAAGATGTACTTCCTGTTTCTTTCCAATGTAATCTAACAGAGCACTGAATTTTTCGGGTGGATAATAACCATTAGCACGAAAAATTATTTTATTGTTTTCATTAAAAAATAATAATGTTGGTGTGTACTGTACTTTTAAAGCTTCGGCAAATTCCTTTTCTGTATAGGTTTTATTACCTACGGTTACTTCCTGATCACCCCATAAATTAATCGCAACGACATCAAAATATTTTTGTGTTTTGTCCGATATATTTCGCTGGCCAAAATTGTCCTCCAGTAATATTTTACAATATGGGCAACCATCCTGATAATAATAAACCATCAACCGTTTATTATTATCAGCCGCTTCATCTATGTCTTCTAATAGATCAAGAAAGGAGACTTTAAACCATGCTGGTTTTTCTTCACTGCCGGGATTAACCATGCCCGGTGCAAGTTCACCTTCAGATGCAGCAAAGATATGTTGGCTGTTAATAACCAGGGCTACAAACAGAATAAGCAAATACTTTATTGGGTATGTTTTTTTCACTGGAAAATTCATATTTAAAAGCCCTGTAGGGTGGGCATATTTTTTTGCCCACCCTACATCAGCGTTTTTTCTTTACTTTTGATTGCACTGACTTTGGTTTCTTTCTAAAACCAGGCTTATACTTTTGACCCGTGCCAGACTGAGAAGTTTTGGTCTGTAAGCCACTTCCATATAGCTGTTTTTTTATGGATAAATTTTTTGCTTTTGTACTTCGTAGTGCTGCCACCTCATCACGAGATTGTGGCCAGTTGAGTTTCACATCGGCAAATAAAGTTTTTATTTCATCCAGTGATAACTCGATTTTTCTGCCTACTTTTAAATCACGTGGTAACACCAGATTGCCATAACGTACTCTGGTTAATCGACTGACACGCATATCCTGTGATTGCCACAGTCGGCGCACCTCCCGATTTTTTCCTTCTTTTAAAATGACATGATACCAATGGTTAGCACCCTGCCCGCCAGCGTCAATTATCTGCTCGAACTTGAGCAGACCATCTTCCAGTTCAACACCTTTTAATAAATTATTTATAATGTCATCGGTGACTTCACCATTCACACGAACCGCATATTCACGTTCGATTTCACTGGATGGGTGCATCAGATGATTGGCCAAATCACCATAATTGGTAAACAACATCAGACCACTGGAATTGATGTCGAGACGACCAACGCTTATCCAGCGTCCTTCTTTTAATCTGCCGATACTTTCAAAAACCGTTTT
>CAZALW010000168.1:0-7195 GCA_964485705.1 uncultured Thiotrichaceae bacterium | reverse complement strand
CCAACACTAAAATTGCACCAGTGTGGTTTGCCGAAAAAAATGGCACTTGAATTATTCAAGCCATTTATCTTTAACAAATTATTACGTCGTGGTTTAGCAACAACCATAAAAGCTGCGAAAAAAATGGTTGAAAAGGAAGGTGTGGAAGTCTGGGATATTCTTGAAGGCGTTATCCGCGAACACCCGGTCATGCTTAACCGCGCACCAACCTTGCATCGATTAGGTATTCAGGCATTTGAGCCAGTATTGATTGAAGGCAAAGCCATTCAATTACACCCATTAGTTTGTACCGCATTTAACGCCGACTTTGATGGTGACCAGATGGCGGTACACGTACCGTTATCCATTGAAGCGCAATTGGAAGCGCGTACTTTGATGCTGGCGACCAACAACATTCTGTCACCGGCATCGGGCGATCCAATTATTGTACCGTCTCAGGATATCGTGCTGGGTCTTTACTATATGACGCGTGAATCGGTCAATGTAGCCGGTGAGGGCATGGTGTTTGCCGATGTCGATGAAGTGCATCGCGCCTATGACAGTGGCGCTGCGCATCTGCAGGCAAAAGTGAAAGCCCGCATTAAAGAAGTTGTATTTAATGAAGCAGGTGAGCTGGTCGATAAGTTCACCATCGTTGATACCACAGTAGGTCGCGCTATCCTGTCAGAAATCATTCCAGCAGGTATCCCTTACGAATTAGTTAACCAGGATCTGGGTAAAAAAGCCATTTCAAACCTGATTAACTCCTGTTATCGTCAGGTGGGCTTAAAAGAAACCGTTATTTTTGCTGACCAGCTTATGTACACAGGCTTTCGATATTCAACCGTTTCAGGTATTTCAATCTGTATTGATGACATGGTCATCCCTGAAGAAAAACAAGACTTGTTAGCCGGTGCGGATGCAGAAGTCAAAGAAATTCAGCAGCAATATGCCTCCGGCCTGGTGACTAACGGTGAGCGTTACAACAAAGTAGTAGACATCTGGTCACATGCTAATGAAGCGGTGGCAAAAGCCATGATGGATAAGCTCAGCACCATGGAAGTTGAAGATGCTGACGGCAACATGGTGAGTCAGCCTTCGTTCAATAATATTTTTGTGATGGCCGATTCTGGCGCGCGTGGTAGTGCTGCACAGATTCGTCAGTTAGCCGGTATGCGTGGTTTGATGGCAAAACCGGATGGTTCGATTATTGAAACCCCGATTACAGCGAACTTCCGTGAAGGTCTTAACGTACTGCAGTACTTTATTTCTACTCACGGCGCACGTAAAGGCCTGGCGGATACCGCACTTAAGACAGCAAACTCAGGTTACTTAACCCGTCGTCTGGTCGATGTGGCGCAGGATATGGTTATCCTCAAACATGACTGTAACACTGAAAAAGGCATGTTTGTACAGTCCATCATCGAAGGTGGTGATGTGGTTATGCCATTGAGTGAATTAGTGCTGGGTCGTGTGGTGGCGCGTGATGTGGTTAATACCGATGATGAAGTATTGATTGCACGTGACACCTTGCTGGATGAGCAATGGGTGGAGCAGTTGGACGAATTAGGTGTTGACGAAATATTCGTGCGTTCTGTTATTACCTGTGAAAATAAACAGGGTGTCTGTTCCATGTGTTACGGCCGTGATCTGGCACGTGGTCATCTGGTTAACCATGGTGAGGCAGTGGGTGTTATTGCCGCGCAGTCCATCGGTGAGCCGGGAACCCAGCTGACCATGCGTACCTTCCATATTGGTGGCGCCGCAAGTCGTTCAGCGGCGGCGAACAGTATAAGTGTAAAAACAACGGGTACGGTTAGTTTGCACAACATAAAAGTTGTGCCGCAAAGTAGCGGTAATCTGGTGGCGGTGTCGCGCTCAGGTGAATTAGGCGTTACCGATGAGAATGGTCGCGAACGTGAGTTATATAAAATTCCTTATGGCGCTGTTATTTCCGTTGAAGAAGGTGGCGAGGTCAATGGTGGGCAGGTAGTTGCAACATGGGACCCACATACCCACCCGATTATCACCGAGGTAGCAGGTAAAGTTAAATTTACTGATTTTGCTGAAGGCATTAGTGTTCAGAAAGAAACCGATGACATTACTGGTCTGTCATCCATTGTGGTGATTGATCCAAAGCAGCGGCCAACAGCGGGTAAGGATATGCGCCCATTGATGACCTTGGTTGATGATAAAGGTAACGATCTAAACATTGCTGGTACCGAACAACCGGCTCGATACTTCCTGCCATCGGGTGCGATTATCAATATTGAAGATGGTAATGATGTGTCGGTAGGTGATGTTATTGCACGTATTCCCCAGGAATCCAGTAAAACCCGCGATATTACCGGTGGTCTGCCGCGTGTTGCCGACCTGTTTGAGGCGCGTAAACCGAAAGAGCCAGCGATTATGGCGGAAGCCTCCGGCGTGGTCAGTTTTGGTAAGGAAACCAAAGGTAAGCAACGTCTGGTGATTACCAAAGATAGCTCGGAAGCGGTGGAAGCACTGATTCCAAAATGGCGTCACATTAACGTGTTTGAAGGTGAGCGCGTGGAGCAAGGTGAGGTGATCGCAGATGGAGAACGCAGTGCGCATGATATCTTGCGCCTGCTGGGTGCAGAAGAATTAGCCGAGTATCTGGTGAATGAAATTCAGGATGTATATCGCCTGCAGGGTGTAAAAATTAATGACAAACACATCGAAGTTATTATTCGCCAAATGTTACGCAAATGCGAAATCATAGAAGGCGGTGAATCTAAATACCTGAAAGGTGAAATTGTCGAGCGTGCACGTGTTATTGATGAATGTGCCCAACTGGAAGTAGAAGGAAAAGAGCCGGCGATTTTTGAGCCAATACTGCTGGGTATTACCAAAGGCTCGCTGGTGACAGAATCCTTTATATCAGCAGCTTCATTCCAGGAAACCACACGCGTATTAACCGAAGCTTCGGTTCGTGGTGGCAGCGATCCATTGCGCGGTCTAAAAGAGAACGTCATTGTGGGTCGTTTGATTCCGGCAGGTACCGGTCTGGCCTATCATGAAGAAAGGCAGCGTCAGCGTACCGCTGATATCGAAGCGGCTTTCATCTCTAAAGAAGAGGTTGCTGCTCAACTGAGTAGTGAGGTAACGGAAGCGCTGGATGATACAGAAGTGCCAGCAGAAATTATTGAAACCACGGATTCTGCCGAACCTAAAGCAGAGGTTGATCAGCCAAAACAGGATGCTTAGCAAGCTATTTGCCGTCAGTCGCAATTGCCCCGTAAGTTAAGCCCAAAGTGACCTGGAAGCGGGGCTTTAGTCCCGCAAATGCTTGTCCCCGCACGCTTTAAGCGGGGAACGGGGCGAAAGCCCCGCTTCCATTAAACGTTTAACTGTATTGTGCTTAACTTACGGACTTATTATTGTCAGAGTAATTGATTGTTTTTCTTTCTAATACTCTTTTCACTGATCCCTTTTGTGCAACTTCATGACTTCTTACGCCCTGCCTATAAATAAAATGGTTAAGCATGATTGTTTATCGCTGCTTCAAAGGCGCAATGAGGTGTTGGTTATGCAGTTAAGATTGTGGGCATAATGCTGCTTTTCAGGTCGTTAGTAGCTTGACAGTTACCGGCGGTGAGCATAGAATTGCGCCTCTTTTAGCAGGCCTCCGAGTAACATCCTGGGCCTGTTGTTTATTTTGAGCCTGTAGTAAGTGCCAACAGGCGCTGCAACATATTGATTTTACCGTCAATTATGTGCAGATTTTGGAGTTATAGATGACAACAATTAACCAGTTAGTACGTAAACCACGCCGCAGTAAAGTTGTGAAAAGCAACGTTCCGGCGTTAGAAGCCTGTCCGCAAAGACGTGGCGTGTGTACACGTGTTTATACAACAACACCTAAAAAGCCAAATTCAGCCATGCGTAAAGTTGCTCGTGTGCGCTTGACTAACGCTTTTGAAGTGACCAGTTATATTGGTGGCGAAGGTCACAATCTGCAGGAGCACAGCGTGGTGCTTATTCGCGGTGGTCGTGTAAAAGATTTACCGGGTGTGCGTTACCACGTAGTACGCGGTAGTCTGGATACCCAGGGTGTTGAATCACGTCGTCAGGGTCGTTCTAAATACGGTACTAAACGACCTAAGAGTTAATTTTTTAGACTATCGCTTAATATTAAGTTAGTCATAGTCATGCACAGAGAACGTTATGCCTAGAAGAAGAGAAGTCCCAAAGAGAGATGTACTGCCTGATCCAAAATTTGGCAGCACACAAATTACAAAATTCGTCAACATGATCATGAAGAGCGGGAAAAAATCCGTTGCTGAAGCTATCATGTATAACGCACTGGATCGTATTAACGATAAAATTCCGGGTGAGCCAACAGATGTCCTTGATAAGGCGTTGGAAAATGTCAGTCCTATGGTTGAGGTTAAATCTCGCCGTGTTGGTGGTGCTACATATCAAGTGCCGGTTGAGGTGAGAGCAAGTCGACGTACTACATTGGCTATGCGCTGGTTAATTGAAGCAGCACGTAAGCGCGGTGAGAAATCAATGCAGTTGAAATTTGCTGGTGAGTTAATGGATGCAGCTGAAAATCGTGGCAACGCGGTTAAAAAACGTGAAGACACGCACCGTATGGCTGAAGCGAATAAAGCTTTTGCTCATTTCCGCTGGTAGTTGCTGCAGTTAGGTTTAGCGGCTAATGCTTTAACGGCATAACTTTACCTGATTAGCCATAAAACCCAGCTACTAATTTTTTAACCACGAAAGACACGAAAAGCACTAAAAAAAGATTTTTGTTTTAATTTTTCGTGATTTTAGTGTCTTTCGTGGTTAATGTTTTGTGGTTTATGGTGTGATATCGCAAACACAGAGAGCTAACGAAGACAGAAGGTAACAGTCATGGCTCGCAAGACGCCAATCAAGCGCTATCGTAATATTGGCATCATGGCGCACATTGATGCGGGCAAGACAACCACCACCGAGCGTATCCTGTTTTATACAGGAACATCACACAAAATCGGTGAAGTGCATGACGGTGCGGCAACCATGGACTGGATGGAACAGGAGCAAGAGCGAGGTATAACTATTACCTCGGCGGCAACTACCTGCTTCTGGAAAGGGATGGACGGGCAGTACGACGAACATCGCATCAACATAATAGATACGCCGGGTCACGTTGATTTTACCATTGAGGTCGAGCGTTCACTGCGAGTACTGGACGGAGCCTGTGCAGTCTTTTGTGCAGTCGGTGGTGTTGAGCCGCAATCAGAAACGGTATGGCGGCAGGCAAATAAATATCATGTACCGCGTATCGCGTTCGTCAACAAGATGGATCGGGCAGGTGCTGACTTTTTGCGAGTTGCAGAGCAGATCAAGCAGCGCTTAGCTGCTAATCCGGTTGTAATGCAGCTGCCGATCGGCGCAGAAGAGTCTTTTGAAGGTGTAGTTGACCTGGTCAGGATGAAGGCGATTCGCTGGCAACAGGAAAACATGGGTTCAGTCTTTATCGAAGGCGAAATTCCGCCAGAGTTAATGGATCTGTCGCAAGAAAAACGCGAAATCATGGTGGAGGCGGCTGCTGAAGCAAATGAAGATCTGATGGATAAGTATCTTGAGAGCGGCGAGTTAGCTGTCGAAGATATTAAACAGGGAATACGCCTTAGAACGCTAGCCAATGAGATTGTGCCCACATTTTGTGGTAGTGCGTTTAAGAATAAGGGTGTGCAGGCAATACTTGATGCATTTATCGACTATATGCCTTCGCCTGTTGATGTGCCTGCAATTAAAGGCCATCTGGATGATAGAAATGAAACAGAAGCAGAGCGCCCTGCTGATGACAAAGCACCCTTTGCGGCACTCGGGTTTAAAATTGCAAGCGATCCATTCGTTGGCAATCTAACCTTTTTTCGTGTTTATTCCGGTGTGTTAAGAACCGGAGATACCGTTTATAACCCGGTAAAAGGTAAAAAAGAACGTGTTGGCCGTATCGTGCAAATGCATGCCAATAGCCGTGAAGAAATTAAAGAAGTGCTGGCAGGTGATATTGCTGCAGCCATTGGCCTGAAAGATGTCACCACTGGTGATACCTTATGTGATCCAAAAGCAGTAATAACGCTGGAAAAAATGGATTTCCCTGAACCGGTTATTTCAGTGGCGGTCGAGCCAAAGACCAAGGCAGATCAGGAAAAAATGGGTGTTGCCTTAGCTAAGTTGGCGCATGAAGACCCATCATTTCGGGTGCATACTGATGAAGAGTCCGGCCAGACTATTATTTCCGGGATGGGTGAGCTGCATTTAGAGATCATTATTGATCGAATGCAGCGAGAATTTGGTGTTAATGCCAATGTTGGTAACCCGCAGGTTGCCTACCGCGAGGCAATAACAAAAACAGTGCAGCACGAAGCGAAGTTTGCAAGGCAGTCTGGTGGTCGTGGGCAATACGGTCATGTTTTCCTGAAAATTGAACCCAGGAAGCCAGGCTCTGGTTACGAATTTGTTAACGACATTGTTGGTGGTGCGGTACCAAAAGAATACATACCTGCTGTGGATAAAGGTGTGCAGGAGCAGATGCGTAGCGGAGTGCTTGCCGGTTATCCGATAGAAGATGTAAGGATAACATTGTATGACGGCTCGTTTCACGATGTGGATTCTAGCGAAATAGCATTCAAAATAGCGGCCGCAATGTGCTTTAGGCAGGGTGCGCTGGAAGCCGAGCCGACCATACTCGAACCGATGATGAAGGTTGAAGTGGTAACACCGGAAGATTATATGGGTGATGTCATGGGTGATTTAAGCCGGCGCCGTGGTATTGTCGGCGGTATGGACGATACCGTTTCGGGTAAAAATATACACGCAGAAGTGCCGTTATCAGAAATGTTTGGTTATGCAACGTCGTTGCGGTCGGCAACGCAGGGAAGAGCAACTTACTCAATGGAGTTTGAGAAATATGCAGAAGCGCCGAAAGCAGTATCGAAAGCAATTGTTTCCAGCAAAACCGGGATGTAGGGCTGCAATATAAGATAATGTATGTTGGGTTGGGCGTTTATGTCCATGGATGGACGCTCCATATTAGCGGTATGGGAAAATGCAGGAGCACTTTTTCTTGTTTTGCCATAACCCAAACTACGAAAATTAATTTATTTTTTTTAATATACACAACATAAGTAAGAGGTGAGTAGTGTCTAAGGAAAAGTTTGAAAGAACCAAGCCACACGTAAACGTAGGCACAATT
>CAZALW010000167.1:0-7199 GCA_964485705.1 uncultured Thiotrichaceae bacterium | reverse complement strand
TGCAACGCTGGTGCGTTAATAACTGCATTACCACGCAGTGCGTGGTAACGAGGCATGTCGGTCGCATCAATGACTTATTGATAAGCTACAAAATAATAGGAAAAATGAGGCATTCTTAAGTGCGAGAAGTATAAAGCGGTTTTAGTGCAGAATTGGGGTTGTCTCGCTGCTGGTTTATTAATGCCGGTTCATTTTTAAATATCTCTAACAGCTCTTCACCATGCCATTCAGGTTTTTCAGGGCTGTACAGTGCCTGGTTTAACTGGCGAATTTGTTGGCTAAGCGGGTTCGAGCAGTGTTGGCTAATCTGGCTTAAATTGTTTAGTTTGTTATTTTCATAGTTGAGCTGTGCCCATTTTATCAGTGCTGTTTTTGTTTGCTCCGCTGCATTTTTTCCGGCATATTTTTCCACTGCTTTTCTGCTCTGTGCGATTAACTGGCGGCTTTTATTATTACTATTCTTTTTACTTTTTGTGTTGCTGGCTGTATTGCTGATATTTACTTTTTTAAATAATAAAATAAGTGTGGCTAACCAGAGACAGGCAAAAAAGGCAGTTAACCATTTCCAGTAAGTTGCTTCACCGGGGGCAATCGCTACAGCTTGCACGGTTTTGTTATCTGTTGGTGTTGTCTGGTTTAATGGCGCTTGTAATGGTATTTGATTTGTCGTTTGGGACAGAGGGATACCGCTGTCTGTACTGGCGTTTACATCAGCATGCACAGTAATAACCGTTTCTGGCAGGCTGGTGATTTCTTTTTTATTGGTTTTTGTGTTCCACCATGGCAGTGATATTTCCGGTAGTATGTAAGTACCAGCGCGGGCAGGGATAAGTGCAATCTTAAGTTGTTTATAGCCGGTAATGCCGGTACTGCTTTGTTTGTCTTCGATAATGGCTTTGTCTGGATATTGTTTCAAACCATCAATATCCGCGAATTCCAGACTGGGAAGTTGTACACTGGTTAAGCCTTCAGCAGCAATCAAAATAGTGCGGGTGACGGGTTCACCGGCTGTTATGTTCTGGATGTCTTCTGACCATTCATCAATCAACTGTATTTTACTGGCAGGTAGCCAGTCCTGTAAGTTAATGGTTTCGGGTGCCGCTTTCACCGTGATTTTAATGGCTTTATTACGCAGTCGTTTTAACTGTCCACTGAGTTGAAACTGGTCAAAAATAGTTCGCGGTTGAGTGGCATTGATACGGCCTTCGAAAGTCACGGGGTTGATGGTTAACACACCGCTTTTTTGCGGGAAGATGGCATATCGCCGTTCTATTACTTCATATTGAATTCCCTGACGGCTGGTCTGGTACTGGTCTTCACTTATTCTGTGGATAATGGCATCGGCATCACTGGTTTGTGGTTCGCTTAAAGATGCACCGGTGATACTGACGGTGCGAAGCAGGCGAACAGTGTAAATAAATTGTGCGTGTATCCAGCCGGTTTTTTTATCAACTGCGCCTTCAAGAAATATTTGTGCGGGGATGGTTGCCTGAGTATTTGGTGGTGACTGTCCGGGCGGCTTGTTGGCTGCTGCCGCGCCGATTACGGTTAATTTTATGGCTGGCGCGATGTCCTTGCCAAAGTTTATTGCAGGAATAGTAAAAAGCCCAATGTCTTTGGCAAATAGCGTCAGTTGCCAGGTTTTTTTCAGGCTCCAGTTACCATTGATGGAACGCATATTGGTACTCTGACTGCTGCTTAATACATCAAAGTCATTATAAATAGGCGAAAAGTCAGGGTCGCTGTCAACGTTGCTGTCCGCTTCATAAGTTAAATGAAAGGTGCTGTCCAGATCAACGGGATTGCGGCTGGTATTTACCGTGATGTTTGTCGCCTGGGCAACATTCATTAACAGGATGCTGACAAATAGCAGCTTGTAACTAAAAAATCGCACAATAGATTTGTGTTTTAATTGATTGAATTTGAAAAATAAGGTCATCACCACGGCTCGTTATTATCGTTTTGATCTGGGTTGTTTCTATGTTGGTAGTAAAACTTGCGCCTTAATAGGCCGCCAGGGTCATCAGGAATTCTTTTTAACCACTGTGCTGTGGCCTTTTCTTCTTCTGTAATGGACGCTTCCGTGGGATTAACTTCGGTCTTCAATGGTGGGTCAGCGTGCGGCTGATCTGGTGGCTCACCTTCGGCATTTTTGTTTTCATCTTGCGTATTTTCCAGGGATTCATTTTTTTTCTGCTGCTGTTGATACGCTTCCTGTTCCGCCTGCTGTTTTTTGGCTTCGGCCTGTGCGTCTCGTTGTTTTAGTTGCTCGTTTTCTGCCTGTTTCTGTTGTTCTGAATCAGTCTCTGGCTTTTGTTGGTCACTCGCTTCGCCCGGTTGCTGTTGGTTTGTATTCTTTTGTGCGGAATCAGGTTGCGATGAATCGTTTTTATTTGAGTCTTGCTGCGAGGAATCCTGCTGCTGATTTTCGCCGGACTGGTTTTCACTGTCTTTATTTTGCTGCTCACCACCTTGCTGTTCTTGTTTCTGTTGTTCTTGCAGTGCCTGCTTCACCTGCTCTCGATTGTAGATGGCATCGTCATTATTTTCATCCAGCTCCAGTGCCTTGTCATAAGCTTTAATGGCATTATCAAACTGCCCCAGTTTGGCAAGCGCATTTGCTTTATTGTAGTAACTGCTGCTACTGCGGTTATCTTTCGGTATTTGATCAAAAACGCTAGCAGCAGCTTCATAATCACCTTTCTGGAAATAGGCACTGGCTTTCCATTGTGGGTGGGTGAAGGTTTTAGCGGCATTTTCGATATCGCCAGCGTTAAATGCTTTCATGGCTTTTTGGTCGGGGCTGAACCACAAATGTTTATTATCAATCAATGATGCAGCTTCAGCATAGACAGGCTGTGGCAGCGGTAGAATAAAAATTAGAAAAACAGCGAGCCAGCCTTTTCCAGAGAACCTCTGATTAAGTATGGACAAAGTAGATTGCGATCCAGAATGTTCAGGTTCAAGACGCAAGTCGCACATAATAGCAGGGCTATTGCGAAGATTTGCAACACAGAAACTGGACATTATGGGCGCAAGATACGAGTTCATGACTTGATCAGAGGGTCTCTAGCCCACAGTGCAGCAAAAAATAACAAAGGCAATAATAACCAGTGACCTTCTTCTCGCCAAACGTCAGTCCGTAGATCCTGTTTGATGCTTTTCTCACTAATGCTTGAAGACTGAAATAATTTATTCAAGGTGTGGGTGTCGCCGTCATCGGCCTGTAGTGAAACATATAAACCCGTGCCAAGTAGTGCATAACGTTGTAATTTTGCAGGCTGTAGTTTTGGCACCACAATGGCGCCATCGTTGTCCAGTAAAAAACCACCAGCAGTTGATCCCACTAAGGGAATGGGTGCGCCCTGTGTTGTGCCAATACCGAAAATCGACAAACGATGCCCCTGTGAGACTACTTTTTTAATGGCAGTATCGTAGCGTTGGTGAATAGCGTCAGTGATAACAAGAATATCGCCTTTGATAATACCGGACTGGTTGAATAACGAAAATGCTTTAGCCAGCGCGGCAGATAAATTACTGCCCTGAGCCGGCATCATTTCGGTTTCCAGTGCAGGCACCAGGTTGGCAATGGTGGCATTATCATTGGTGAGCGGGGTGACGACAAAAGCCTCGGCAGCAAAAACGATGAGAGCGGTTTGCCCGCTTCTTCTTGTTTGTAGCAGATCCAGCAGTTCCAGTTTTGCGCGAGATAAACGTGATGGTTTTATATCAGCGGCATTCATCGACCGGGATAAATCCAGTATCACCACCAGTGAAGATTGTTCACGATACACTGGGCTTGGTAATTCTTTATAAACCGGGCCGGCAAGCGCGGTGATGCCCAGACTGGCTGCAATAAAAACCAGTAGTAGCGGATACCGGCGTTGTTTCCCACTGTTTTTTGTTAGTACGAAAGGGGCTAACTGCGGGTCGATGATACCGCTCCAGTTTTTATTGCTGGTGGTTTTTTTGTACAACAGTAATAAAAATAAAAACAGGGGAATAAAGGCATAGAACCAGTCTGCGCGTAAAAAATGCAGATTGTCCATTATTGGTGTGACTTCACTCATTAACGACTGCATTAAATCATCCATGATGAGACCGTTGCTTAAATCTGCCGGCTAAATAATGTGGAATATTTATAGGTGTATATAAAAGCGCAGCAAGCATCGCAGCAAACAATAAACTTAGCGTTAATGGAATATAAAACAGTGCTTTTGTCGGGCGATAACTTTTGGACTCTTTTTCTACCGCTTCAAGTTCATCAAGTAGTTGATAAATTTTTACTAAATCGCTGGTATTGTAAGCGCGAAAATACTGCCCGCCAGTAATTTGCGCTACCTGACGTAAAGTAACTTCATCAACTTCTCTTGAGCCACGGTCAGCAATGCCAATAGTGTAAATTTTCAAGCCTTTTTTGGCGGCAATTTCAGCTGCTTTCAGTGGTGTGAGTTCGCCTCGATTACTCACTCCGTCGGTTAATAAAATTAAAACCTGTTCGCTGCCAATGGCTTTGCTACCAACGGGTTGTTTTACTTTGTCGTCAGGAGCTTCGCCGCTGTTATCCGTTTGCGGGTCATCCGTTTGTGCCTGGGTTTCGTGCATGGATAAGCGTTTAACAGCAAGGCCAATGGCATCGCCAATAGCGGTTGCCTGTCCGGCAAGACCGGTAAATGCTTCCTGTAACAGAATATTAACCGTGGTTCGGTCAAAGGTTAACGGTGCCTGTACATAGGCCTGGTCAGCAAAGATAATGAGACCAATACGGTCGCCCACTCGTCTTTCGATAAAGGCACTGGCCACCGCCTTGGTGGCAGTAATACGCGAGACAGAGCGTAAATTATGTCGTATTGGTTGATCCATGCTTTTAGAAAAATCAATCGCCAGCATTAAATCACGACCACTAACCGGTAGTTCTATGGCATCGCCTGTCCATTGTGGTCTGCTGGCAGCAAGCAGTAGACACAGCCAGGCGAGGGTGTACAGTAGTAACGGCCAGCGTGAGGCTTTATTTATTTCACTATTGCTTTTTAGTGTCTGGAAATCGGCTAAATGGGGTACACGTAGGGCGGCATCATTCCTCTGTTTGGCACGAGGCAACAGGGCGCGTAATAAAAAAGGCAGTGGAAAAGCTGCCAATACCCATGGCCATAGAAATGAGATCTCGGGGAAAGACATCATGATGATTGGGTATCCGGCACTGCTGTTTTATTATGTGGTGAGTGTAGCCAGGATTCGCATAACTCGATTAATTCTTGTCCATCCTTTGGTCCGTAAACAGCACATCCATGTGCTACTACTCCATCCTTTGGTCCGTAAATCGCACCGCCATCCATGGCTCCTTGCGAAATACCGTCCTTCCTGGACATAACAGCACCTCCATGTGCTACTACTGCGTCATAATCAAGGCTACTTTTGCCTGTCACGTTTTTATCTGCTATGTAAGGTGCAGTAAGAAGTACCTTGCCAATGTCACTTTGAAATGTTTTGTTATTTTTTCGGGTGTTGTTTGTATCAAGCCAGGCAAGCCAGTTTTTTCCCGTTAAACCCGCAATGTCTTTAGCCGGATAATAACTTATGCCGGCACGACGTAATAACGCTGATAATGATTTTGCTAGAGCATATTCATTTTGTGAGGCGTGAAACTGTTGTTTAATATGTTCAAGCTCGGCTTTGATGTCACGTTTAAGTTGTCGGCTAAGATAAGTTTTTTTGAGTATTCTGTTTGTGATAAAAATAACCAGCATCACTAGCAGTATGCTGGCGAGCAGTATCCACCAGCCAGGTGCTGGCGGCCACCATGAAATGGGTTCGGGTAAATGTATGTCCCGTAAAGACAGGTTTTGTAATGGTAACGCCACCGGATTTAAGGCCTGCTCATCCATGTGTTTACTGAGCGCCTCGGTATTGAGCTTTGTGTTGTTTGCTGGCTGTTTTTTCGCTCATGTTTGCATCCACGTTTGCATTTAGCCCCAATCCTTTTTTTAATTTAGCAATAGCGTCATCATGCGTTGAAATGTTAATTAAATGTATGCGATGTTGCCGACAAAATTTTTCTATTTCACTACGGTGCGTTAAATAACGCTGATGGTATTCGTTTCTGGTTTTCTGGTTGGCGGTTTGTATCTGACATTCTGTTTTGCCGTCTGTTAAGCGGTAATTACCCGCTGTTGGCAGGCTGCTTTCAATGGGGTCTGAAATAATGATTAAGATAATGTCATTATTACGCGATAGACCGGCTAGCTGGGAAGATGCTTTATCATTAATATTACGAAACATGTCATGAAAGTCGCTAATCATAAAAATGAGACTGCCGGGGTGGGTAACTTTGCGTAAACGTGAGAGTGCCGAGGTTTTACCCGTCAGGGTTTTATCTGCAATTACCCTGGTATTTGACTGTTCTGAGATATCTGGGCGTGACGACCAGGCTTTATGTTTGGTACAGCGCCCGATAAAATCAAGCACTGCGGCTTTTCCCCTGCGTGGTTTAATTTCTACGTGTTCTTCAGAGGAAAAAATCAGGCCGCCAAGACGGTCATTGTTTTTTGCCGCACTCCACGCAATTAATGTTGCAACTTCAGTTGCAATAACTGATTTGAATTTGTTGCGAGTGGCAAACATCATGGAAGCACTGATATCCAGCCAGAGCAAAATCGGGCGTTCACGTTCTTCACGAAACACTTTGGTGTGCGCGATACCGGTGCGAGCGGTTACCCGCCAGTCCATATTGCGAATATCATCACCCGCCTGATAAATGCGCGATTCATCAAACTCCATGCCGCGCCCTTTAAACGTGGACAGATAAGCGCCGCCCTGTTTGGCATGAATTTTACTTTTATCCAGCGAAATCTGACTGGCTGGCAGGCGAAGCTGGATTAAAGACTGGGCGCTAATCCAGGTGATGCCTTCTGCTTTGTTGTTATTCATGGTTTTATTTTTTCCGCAAATGAACGCAAATAAAAACGTAAAACAATATTTTTCGTTCCCATGCTCCCGCGTGGGAAAGCATAGTTTTACTCATGATAAAGTGGATGACGGTTTGGTAAATATGCATAATACTTACCTGTATTTGTTTTGTGTTGCGTTTATTTGCGTGCATTTGCGGAAGAATTCTTTTTAAGGAACCGCAACCCGTGAAATAAGTTCCTGAATAAAACTATCCGGTGTTACTCCATCAGCCTCGGCTTCATAACTTAAAA
>CAZALW010000166.1:0-7244 GCA_964485705.1 uncultured Thiotrichaceae bacterium | reverse complement strand
TTTTTTCGCGTTTTTTGCGTTATTCGCGGACTATGTTTTTAAGTTACTTAGAAGGGATTAAGGTTATACCACGGTGGAACAAGATCTCTCCCTCTGGACGAGATGACAGCATTAAACTTTTTACTCTGACTAGAAGAAGTTACAAATATTATTCTGCAAAAACCTCATCATGCACCTGCTGCCAGATTGACTCACCAAAAACTGTCTGAATAACCAGCGGTAATGCGATAGAACCTTGCGACAATAGCGCATCATGAAACTCTTTTAGTTTTTCTTTATCCGCCGTGCCCACTATGTCGCGTGTTTTTAAAATGATTTCACGACCAACCGCGTAACACAAAGGAGTCGCTGCCGCACTGCTATACCAGGCAATTTCTGAATGCGCCTGTGAAAGCTCAAAACCCAGTTTTTCTACCAGAAGATTGGCTGCCTGATCAGCAGTAAATTGCCCGGTGTGGATTTTTACATCAATAATAATTCTTAAAGCACGCCACAAACGGTCACGCAACAGAACAAACTGATGCTCTTTAGTATTGTATAAACCCTGCTCAACAACCAGTTGCTCACAATATAAAGCCCAGCCTTCAACCATGCTGGCTGAAGTATTGACCAAACGTGTGACATTGTTATTATTATTTTGATTAGCAATGACAAACTGCAAGTGATGCCCGGGAAAGGCTTCATGCGCTGAAGTTAAGTCGATGCTGTACTGATTATGCTCTGCCAGCAGCAAATCTTCTTCTACTGTTGTTACATAATATAACCCGCATTGCTTTTTATCCTGAGGCACGGGTGGCTCATAAGCCGCAAACGGAATCACATCACGCAAAAATCCGGGGGTCTGCCGGACTTTTAACGATTGCTTTTCCGGCACGGTAACAATATTTTCGTCCAATAACCAGGCATGTCCCGCCTGTATTTTTTTACGATAGCTGTCTAATAACTGCGGGGCTTGCGGATGTGAAGCCCGAACTTTTGCCAGAGCTTTGTTAATGTTCTCTTCACCACATAGCTGTTTACTTTGCAGCAATAACTCTTTTTCAGTTTGCTCTGCCAGAGATTCACCAAAACGTAGTATTTTCTCTGCGTCCGTTGCCAGATGGTGCTTTTCTTTTAGCAGGCGATTAAATCGATTGTGGCCAGAAGCGAACTTGCCTTCGGCTGCAGGTATAACCTCCTTATCAAGATATACTGCAAAATCCTTAAGCGCCGTTGCGGCATCATCAAACAGTGGCTGTAATCTGGCAGGGTTAGTAAATTGCGCGGTAATCAGCGGGTGACGGTCAAGACCGCAGATAAAGTCAGCACCCACTTGCGCCAACTCTTTTGCCGTTTTCGCCCATTGCGGCACCACCCGTTCAGGATAAGATGACAACATAACTTTGGCGCCGCGCAAGTATTCCGGGATAGCCGCAATACGATGCTTAACTGCCTTGTGTACATTCTCGCCAGGGTGAATCAATAACTGGTAAATGGCAGAAACCGGTATGTAAGCAAGCGGATCCCGGTAACGCCAGTCATTCTCTTCTAAATCATGTAATTCAATCGATATCGCACCCTTTATAATACGGTAATCAATCTGTCTACCCGAATCCAGATCTGCGTTATTCAGCTCATCAAGTGCCGATTGCATTTTCTGGTTTAATGAAATCAGCGCACCAATGTCATCGTGTTCATAACTTTTTAATTGACCGGCATAATCATTAACACCCACATTTACCGCTTGTTCCGGGTGGTAACGAAACCATGAGTGATAATAGTGTTTGCATAAGGCATCAAATTGCGCGTTCGTCGTATTTTCTATGTGAGGCATTCTATTTATTCCACCTGTAGCTGCTCAGGTTGTCCCTAACTACGTCAGTTCAAGGCAAAAATCGCACCGCCATCCGTGGCTCATTGCGCCATAATGTAAACATGCCCGTCCATCCATGCACATAATTGTGAGCTTACAAGTGTAAGTGTCCATTTTTTTAAGAAAACTGCTCCTGCTTTTTCTATATACCGTCCATCCATGCACATAATCGCAGAAATGGCGGGTTTTAGGGGCAATCTGAGCAGTTACTCTTCTATGATTTCAAAATCGTGGGTTACATCAACGCTTTGCGCCAACATGATAGAAACTGAACAATACTTTTCAGCCGTCATTTTTATAGCGCGTGCAACTTTTTTTTCATCCAGATCTTTGCCTTTAACGACATAATGCACATGAATTTTAGTAAACACTTTAGGCACATCTTTTGCGCGTTCGGCCGATAATTCAATATAACAGTCACTTATTGACTGGCGCTGGCGTTGCAAAATTAATACCACATCAAATGCAGTGCAGCCACCCATGCCAAGCAATACCATTTCCATCGGCCTAACCCCCATATTGCGCCCGCCACTTTCAGGTGGACCATCCATGACCACGGCATGGCCACTTTCTGATTCGCCGACAAAGGACATGTTGTCTAACCACTTCACTACTGCTTTCATATTAAGAGCCCATATTAAAAAAGAAATAAAAACAGTCCGCAAATAACGCAAAACACGCAAATAAAAACCACAAACAAAAACGTTGTCATCTCGAACGTATGTGAGAAATCTTGTGCGCCATACAATAAGATTTCTCCCTACGGTCAAAATGACAAGACATCTTAAGCAGTGTTAACTTACTGGCATTGGGTCTGGTGCTTTATATTTGCGTGTTTTGCGTTATTTGCAGACTGTTTTTTCTTGTGTCTTTTGTTTAAAAAAACAACTCAGCCAGTTTTTCACCCGGATTATCCGCTCGCATAAACGCCTCACCCACCAGAAAAGCATTGACCTTATGATCCAGCATCAGCTGCACATCATCTTTGTTATGAATACCGGATTCTGTTACCAGAATATGATTTTCATTGACCATGTCAAGCATCTTTAACGTGGTATCCAGCGAGGTCTCAAAGGTTCGCAGGTTGCGGTTATTAATGCCGATTAAGCTCGCACCAGTTTTTAACGCTGTTTGCATTTCCTGTTCATCATGCACTTCCATTAGCACATCCATTTTTAATTCATGCGCCAGATCAAACAATGACTGTAGATTTTTTTCATCTAATGCAGACACGATTAACAATATACAATCCGCATCAATCGCTCTTGCTTCATAGACCTGATAAGGGTCAATAATAAAGTCTTTACGAATAACGGGGAGTTCACATGCTGCTCTTGCCTGCTTCAAATAATCCTCATGACCCTGAAAATAATCTTTATCAGTTAATATTGATAAGCAGGCTGCGCCGTGACTGGCATAACTTCTGGCTATTTCAGCCGGTTCAAAATTTTCTCTTAATAAGCCTTTACTGGGTGAGGCTTTTTTTATTTCTGCGATAACTGCCGGTTGTTTGTTATGGATTTTATTTTCGATGGAGTTGATGAAACCACGCACTGCATCCGCATGCTTACATTGCTGTTTTAACGTCTCTATAGGAACCTTTGCCGAACGCTCATTTATTTCTTCGCGTTTACGATTAAGGATTTTTATTAATATATCGGGGGGGTTATTACTCATTATTTATTTATGAGTAGCTGTTAGTTTTGACAATTAGCTGCTCCAGCTTTTTAGCAACCGCACCGCTGGCGATCACATCCTGTGCTTTTTTTACACCTTCTGCTAATGATGTTGTTAATCCTGCGGCATAAATGGCTGCGCCCGCATTCAAGCACACAATATCTTTCGCCGGACCCGTTGTATTATTAAACACACTTTTTATAATCTCAAGACTATGCGCGGAATCTGTTGCACGTATCTGTTCAAGACTTGCGCGAGGCAGGCCAAAATCTTCCGGCTGGACAGTATAGGTTTTCACTTCACCATCCTTTAATTCGGCAACATACGTAGTGCTTGTGATACTGATTTCATCCATACCGTCTTCAGCATGCACCACCAGTACATGCTCACTGCCCAGGCGCTGCAATACGTGAGCTAAAGGTTCAACCAGCTCTTTACTAAATACACCCAGCACCTGATTGGGCGCACCGGCCGGATTGGTTAAAGGGCCTAATACATTAAAGATGGTACGCACTGCCATTTCGCGTCGTGGACCAATGGCATGTTTCATTGCGCTGTGATGCAGCGGCGCAAACATAAAACCGACACCGATTTCGTTAACACATTCAGCAACCTGCGCAGGACTAAGCTCAAGATTAACCCCTGCCGTTTCCAGCACGTCGGCACTGCCCGATTTACTGCTAATAGAGCGATTGCCGTGTTTGGCCACGTTGCCGCCGGCTGCGGCAACCACTAAGGCACTGGCGGTAGAAATATTGAAACTACCGGAAGCATCACCACCGGTGCCGCAGGTATCGACAAGGTGGTTTTTATCTACTTCAACTTTGCTTGCCAGTTCGCGCATCACAGCTGCAGCCGATGTGATCTCATCAATGGTTTCACCTTTCATGCGTAAGCCAATTAAGAAACCACCGACCTGTGCGGGCGTGGCTTCGCCGGTCATGATCAGCTGCATGGTTGCGGTCATTTCTTCTGTATTTAAATCACGCTTTTCAGTGACGGCTTTTATCGCTTGTTGCATGGTAAACATAATAATTACAAATTACTAATTACGAATTACGAATGAAAAGCGGTGCTGATCGGTTCGTGTCTCCATCCTTTGGTTCGTGAACGGTGCATCCATGCACCACTACTCATTATTAGCAATTACCTCTCGTGTCTGGTTTTTTATTAATAATTAGTGCGTATGGCGGATAAGCGCATCGCATCCACCGTGTACGCTGCAAGTCAAAAAAGCATGCACCCCAAAATTCGTAATTCGTAATTAATTTATTATTTCGACTTTAAAAAATTGTTCAATAAGTCATGCCCATGTTCTGTCAGGATGGATTCAGGGTGAAATTGTACGCCTTCGACATTCATTGTTTTATGTCGAACGCCCATAATCTCATCCATCTCACCCGTTTCTGTTTGCGTCCAGGCGGTAATTTCCAGACAATCGGGCAATGATTCTTTTTCTATTACCAGCGAATGATAACGTGTGGCGACATATGGGTTTTTCAAACCGGCAAACACAAAATCATCTTTATGATAAATGCCTGAAGTTTTGCCATGCATGATTTCTTTGGCATGAATGATTTTTCCGCCAAACACCTGACCGATGCACTGATGCCCCAGGCAAACACCCAGTATAGGAATCTTACCAGCAAAAGTTTTTATAACATCCATTGATATACCGGCTTCATCCGGTGTGCAGGGACCGGGGGAAATCATTAATTTTTCCGGTTGCTTCGCTTTAATTTCATCCAGCGTGATTTCATCATTACGATGAACTTCAACATCTGCCCCCAGCTCACCCAGATATTGCACCAGGTTGTAGGTAAAAGAGTCGTAATTATCTATCATTAATAACATGTTTTTTTATGTCTTTTATTTTTGAATAATATCGGCATAAGGCGCTGCCATTGGCTCACCTACAAAAACACCCTGTCCCGGCCAGGCGACACTTTTCCAATAGGCTTCAATTAAGGATTCGCCGTTTGTATAACGATCAATCACAATGCCCGGGTTAGGAAATTTTTGAGTAAAGGAACAGGGCTCAACCACAGCACCATAACTTGCCGTGGCTCCTGCATCCAGCCAGCGTAATATACTCATTTGTTTGCCGCCAAACAGACGACCACCAGTGGAAGTCAGGTGATCAGCAATGGCTCCTGGCAGGTATTGGTTGCTGTTTATCGCTTTTACTTTTGCCAACCCGGTAAAATAAAACATAACATCCTTTTTGTTTTTTAGCACATCACTGTTTATCTGCTCGATATTTATTTTTTCCGCCAGCAATTCCTGAATGACACGATAACGCCGCGAACGCGCATTTCTTGCCTTATCCGTGGTATTCATCAGATACGCCGTGCCTTCTGGCTTGGTGTAATCAGAAGCAACACCTCGATCTATCATCGCGTAAACCTGTTGCAACGAACTTCCTGCCAGCATCATAGTCGGGCGAATCGCCAGGTCTTTAGCTGGCAGATCACTGTCTGAATTATAATAAGCACTTCGCCGTGTTGCTTTACAGCCTTGTGCACAAAATGATTTGTCAAAACCAAAGGCAAATGCTGAGGTTATTGACATGCAGCCCACCTTAAAAGGTTTGCTCCAGGCCAGGACATAATACTGTACTTTATCGTTTGTTTTTGCTTTTACCTGCTGATAGACATGATTGAATATATCTTTGCTAATTGAATTTTGCTTTTCCGGAAAACTTATTTCAATGATGTTCTGCTCAGGTATGTTTCTTTTAATACGATAATAATTTGCTATTAAACGGCTTTCTGCATCATTTGTGTTCACCACGACAGCAATTTGCGCAGGCGTTATCTTTGCTGATGCCTGCGATACAAAACCTGACGACAATAGCAGTGCTAACAATGACAGGAAAAAAGTTATGCCTGGTTTTTTCACTATATTGATGGCATCCGCTACCTGTCATCAAGACCGGCTTCTGCCATGGACACTGCGCGGAAAATCGCCCGCGCTTTATTCATGGTTTCAGCCCATTCATTTTCTGGCACGGAATCATAAACAATACCAGCACCTGCCTGTATCGACAAATGTTTGTCTTTAATAACCGCCGTACGAATAGCAATAGCGGTGTCCATATTACCGTTCCATGACAAATAACCGACCGCACCCGAATAAATACCGCGTTTCACCGGCTCAAACTCATTTATGATTTCCATGGCACGAATTTTAGGTGCGCCACTTACCGTGCCCGCCGGAAAAGTTGCGCGCAAAACATCCATTGCACTTAAGCCTTGCTGTAGCTCACCAGTGACGTTTGAAACAATATGCATGACGTGTGAATAGCGCTCAACCTGCATTTTTTCAGTTAGTTTAACGCTCGCAGTCTTGCTGACTCGACCGGCATCATTACGTCCTAAATCAATCAGCATTAAATGCTCAGCCAGCTCTTTGGGGTCGGACAGCAATTCTCTTTCAAGTTTTATGTCCGCCGCTTCGTCTTCACCGCGTGGCCGGGTACCGGCAATAGGTCGCACCGTAATCTGACCATCTTCCAGACGAACCAGAATTTCGGGTGAAGAGCCGACAACATGATGGTCACCCAAATCAAGATAATACATATAAGGTGAAGGATTCAGACTGCGCAGTGCGCGATACAAATCCAGCGGCGGCGCATTAAATGGAATAGTCAAACGCTGAGATAAAACCACCTGCATGATGTCGCCATCAACAATATATTGTTTGGCTTTTTTAA
>CAZALW010000165.1:0-7276 GCA_964485705.1 uncultured Thiotrichaceae bacterium | reverse complement strand
GAGCATTACGTTGGTCATAGGTCCAGCCCCACTCATTGCTCATATGACCACGCAGATCACCATTAAACAGTAAATTTTCCAACGGGCCACTTAACGCCATAGACAGCCAGATTAAAAACACCACTACGGGAATTAATACCGCTGCTTCCCAGCCTTCAAATATGGATTTGTTGGGCATAAGGCTCCATAGTGCAGCGCACACTATAAAACCAGCTGGCAATATCAATAGCAGAGTAAACACACCGGCAAGATGGGCTTCTATATACGGTGCAAGCCACAAACCAGCAAGAAAACCAAGGATAACTGTCGGCAGCGCCTCCATGATTTCAATGGTGGGCTTTACCGATTGGCGCATGCGTGGCGACATGAATTGTGCGGTATAGATGGCACCTAAAATGGCAATAGGAATAGCAAATAGCATGGCATAAAATGCCGCTTTAATGGTACCAAAGGACAAGGGTATCAAACTAAATTTTGGCTCAAAGTCATCATTGGACGCTGATGATTGCCAGATATAATCTGCTTCGTCATAACCTTCGTACCAGACTTTCTCCCACAACACACTAAAAGAGATTTCCGGGTACTCATTATGCACATGGTATAAATGCAGCTGATTGGTATTATCGGCAACCAGCAGATGCTGCGCCCGTGCTGACCAGGCCATTTGCTCAATGGCCGTATTCACGGTATTAATGTTTGCCAGCGTTCTTTGCGAGGTTGAATAATAAATCGTAATATCACCATTGACATCACCAACAGCAAAACCTTTACGTCGCTGCTCAGTGGCAATAGAAGTTACCGATTTCTGGCTATTATCAAAGTTGCGGATAAAAATAAATTTTCTGCCAACGCTGTCGCCTTCAGCAATGTTGCGCACAGACATCCACTGTTGCACCTCACCATTCTCCAGCCCAATCATTAACGATGAACCGCCAAGCAATAATTTTAAATAAGTAATCTCGTGTTCAAACTGATGCTCGGTGTAATCACCAACAAAACCGTCTTCATCCAGCGAATAATCAATCAAAATGCCGTTTTCAAGTGCAGCATATAGGTGGTTCAGCGCTGGTGTCAGAGCAATGGATTTAATACGGCCATCAAATGCCCGCTCTGAGCGGGACTCCAGCTCAATGCTTATCTCTTCACTAAGAAATGATTCTTCACGCAGATAACGCGTCGACACTAAACGGTTATCTGCTGTGGTTGCTGCCAGACCAACCACATCATCATTTAACTGAACAGCAATCCGGGTTAATGCCTGCCCGGACTCATCCAGCACAACGGGAGACAAACCTAAAGGAAACTCAAGCCGAGGTGTCAGTACACGAACATCATCAGGGTAACTTAAATCAAATTGATAACGAACGAGAAGCGCTGAACCATCTTCAAGACCCAGCACAACAAGATTAAGATTTGAAGCCACACTGCTGATAGCAGCAGGCAGATTAAGGCTTTTATCGGCAATAACCTTACCTGAATCAGTATTAAAGAAAACCGCATGACCCTTGTCGGTAAACCTGACCGCAATCGTACCTTGCTCTTCAAGCCCGAGAACCAGGGTTGCGCCCTCACCGGGCGCTGCATAAGAAACACCCTGCTTTATTTCTGCCGAACCAAACATCGGCACCACAACATAAAGCAAATAAAAGAAAATCAATAGGATGGCAATAATGACACTGACACCACCAGTAGCGACAAAATACCGCGTGATACGGTCATTTAGTGCTCTTCGGTTATATCGTGTTTGTAATGTGAGGTCTTTCATTGCATGATTTTATCGATGAAATGTTACAAAGATGTGACAGGATGTGACAATTTGATGAAGATACAAAAAAGGGGCGCTAGTAGCGCCCCTTTTTTGTCGGCTACAATATCTAAAAAATAATATTGCAGCCGAAATGTGGTTTTTAACTAATTAAAAATCACCACCATCATAACGACGCTGTAATTGACAGACATCCATATTGCCAGCAGCCTGACCAGCAAACATGGGCAGAGCAACCGTTTCAATAAAGCTTGTGCCAGTTGGGCAACTGCCATCACCAGTTGGAACTGCACCCGCTAAGGTACCACCTGTTGCCGGTTGCCAGACTGTTACATTACCATTAACGTTAATGGTCCAGCCGTCCGTCCAGTTATTGCTGCTGTCTTGCGGGAAAGCACCCATGTAAGTAGTTTCTACAAAGTTACTTGCAAGTGTGCCGCCCATGGCTGTTGTCAAGGAGAAGTTTGCATCTTGCAGATCAACCGTAGCCGCAACTGGCACCGTGGTTACATTAGCAGCATCAAAACCGAAGTCTGAAGCACCACGTACATTGTTTGTACCCGAATCGAACCAGGTCACGATATCCGCATCATTAAACACTGTTCCATCAGAGTCGGTATCATTCGATCCGTCTTTTGCCTGGCAGTTTAGAACAACATTAATCGCCTGTCCGTTGCTAGTCTGACCGGTTACTGAACCAGTAGCACCTTGTGCAACTTCAGCAAAAGTAGCATCACCATCTATCTCAATACATTCCTTAGCACGCACCTGAGTAATAACTGAGTTATATAACGCAAAACCCGTTCCACGGCGCATCAATGCACCTTCTGAGGCTTTAGCATCTTTATTTAAAACACCTGTACCCGATATCATGCTGATATTGGCTAAAGTAGGACGGGATACAGGAGTAGCATCAGGATTGTCTTTGTCATTATCAGCCTCAATCATTCTATCACCAACGGCACCATTTGACTGCTTGATTAAACCAAACTGAGCAGAACCGGTATAACCCTGCCCCCAGTCAAAACTATCATCACGGTTATCCGTTAATACAAAGTGACTGATATGTGTTTTAGAGCCAAAATGTTCGATACCATCATCCAGACCACGATGAACCTGAACGTGATTAATTGCGGTACCTGAACCCACACCGAACAAAGTGAAACCATTCAACTCATTACCGTTGCCGTCAAGGTCATTACCTGCGCCACGGATAACCAGATAACTAATACTACCACTGTTATCAGTATCATCAGAACCTGCATAACTGCCAATACCGCCTTCAGCGATAACATCAGTGCCTTCATTTGATTGAGCAAAACCCATCAATGCCAAACCTGCCCATTCACCAAGACCATTGGCACCTACATCATTAGTCGCATCATAATCGGTATCGGCATAAGCTGCGCCTGAGACCCAGTTGTTAAACCATTTTCTTGAACCCATAACCACTGGGTCTGCGGCGGTACCATTGATGTTTATTTTTGAACCACGTGTTGCAACCAGTGCTTCTTGTGTACTACCAAGAATCAACGTGCCTGGCTCTACCGTTACGGTAATACTATGCGCTGTTGCAGATGTTTCACCTGAATCATCACCAGTACCAATTTTAGTACCTGGGAAACCTGCTGCCAGTGTATAAATATTGTCATTGGTTAGAGTAAGACTGCCTGTAGTATTTCCTGGGTCAGAACCGCCGCCAGCAGGAGTGCTATCGCTACTACTACAACCAACCGTCCCTGCCATTGCTGCTGTTATAGCCAACGCTAATATAGACTTTGTTTTGTTCATTGATTTCTCCGAACGTTAATTAAAAATTATTAAAAAATACAAATATTAAATAAACATCATATTTTTAATAATGTTAATTCGGAGATGTGACGATTATGTGTATAGAAAATGAATAGATTGTTACAAAGCTGTCATTTTTGTGTCATTTATTTTCTTACTCCCACGCAGGAACATGTGAATAAAAAAACAATATTTTTATTTGCGTTGACGTGCATGGACAGCACTAATGTCGCGGACGCATGGATGCGTAAGAGCGACTATTCGCACCCAGTTGCGGAAGATTTAAAAAGTTGTTGGCAGTCAACTGCCAGCATAAAACAGTGGTAAATATTTACTTCCATGAATATTTAAGCTGTGCAGACACACTTACACCTTTATTATAAGACCTTTCCAACTCACCACCACGAAGCACTTCAATATCCGGATTAAGGATATTTTGTACTTTTAGAGAAAGGTGTAAATTGTCTTCACGACCTCGAAAAAAACTTTTTTTGTAAACGAAGTCAAGTGTGGGGATTGGCTGTGCATAAGCATCAGGTATACCCTGAGTGCCAACATTAACAATATATTCACCCGACATATTAAACAACAATGTTGCTTTGCTTTGTGACACCAGATTTTCGTAACCCAGGATCAGGTTGACTATCCATGGTGCCTGCCCCTGTAGTGGGCGACTGGTACTGGTTAACTGCCCGGCATTATCACCAAGACGAACGGTAGAATCAATTAATGACAAATTTGATTCCACATAAATACCACGCAGACTTCCGCCAAAAAAACGTGACAGCCAGGCGCGACCTTCTAACTCAATGCCGGCATTGGTAGCGCCTTCGGCATTAACAAAACTGAACACATCCGAGTCACCACCACCGGGGAGTTTTGTTTTTTCGATAGGGCTGACAAAGTCTTTATAAAACAGCGATGCTGACATGCCTTCAAAATGTGTCACATACCACTCCCATCGCAGATCCAGATTAGTCACGTCGCTCTGTTGCAGATTGGGATTACCAATAATAACGTCACGTGTTATCGGATCAATATAGGGCGCACTGGACAGTTCTTTAAAGTCGGGCCGATTAACGGTTGCACTGGCGGCGGCACGAAGTTGCATGTTTTTGTTCATGCTGTCATTAAAGGCCCAGATTAGTGAGGCTGCCGGTAAAACATCCTGGCTGACAATTTTTCCAACCACAGCTTCATCCGGGTTCGCCAGTTCGAAGGTTGTCACTATTTGCTCATTATCTTCAACCCGTGCGCCTGCCATAAACGACCATTCATCATTAACGATAACATCTGCCATCAGATACATTGCCATTATGGACTGTTCGGCAATGTAGTTATCGGTAGGCTGGGTACCATTAAATAATCGATAACCATCTTCCCCTATATTGGCATTGGTAAAAATATTATCGGGATTCTCATCACGCAAAATTTCTGTATCAATATTATCGGGCGTGAGCCATGTAAAACGCAAAATCTGGCTTTCACGGTCTTTATTCAAACTCGACACACCCAGTTTTATTTTTGTAAAAGTACCAAATAGATCGTATAAGGGGTAGCTTAAATTTAACGCAAAATCGGCAGTATTATCGGTCAATGCCTCATAACGAATTTGATGCACATTGTCACGAGTTAATAAATAAGCCCCATTGTTTTCAACATAACGATAATAACGACTAAACGGCACATCACGTGTTGCCTGTGACAACGTTGCATACCAGTCAAGCTCTAGATCATTTAATGCAGCATATTGATGCGAGCCTCGAAATTGTTGACTGAATAATTGTGTTTCGCGCCACTCTAAAGTGGTGTCTCTTACATTAATTTCATTTTCTGATAAAAAACCTTCCTCACGTACCACGGTATCTGTGGTTTGTCTGGTCAAAATGGTATTGCTTTCATATCGGTGCGACTCACCGGCTTCAAATATAAAATTCAATAACCCACCCAGGTTGATTTCATTTTCTGTGCGTGTTCTGTTTATTTGATTTTCAAGAACCACACCACCTTTGCCATCTCCAGAGTAGGTGTTTCTTATTTCCTCTCGCAGATCCCAGTTGTTTTCATAATTTAATGCAATGTTATAACCCCAGCCGTAATCTGAATCCAGCGGTTCAAACACATCAGAAAACAACATCTTTAGCTTAAAACCTGGCGGCAGTGTGGATGGCGTTACATTGTATATTTGTGGAAAAGATTCTGCTGCTGCTTCAGAAAGTTCTCCGGGTTTTACGCCGCCATTAGTTTCCGCATCAACCAGACCAGGTAAACTCCTGCTGCCATCGTCAAAGCCAATAAAATCAGTGCTGCCTCCTTCATAGCCAAGCCCCTCTTTGAATGTTGTATTGGAATTATATTTCAACTCGATAGATATACTTGATTCTGGCTCTTCAGGTATTTCACCCAGAGTTCGCAACTGCACCACGCCACCTGAAAAATCACCTGGCATATCCGGGCTGTAGGTTTTTTGAATGACAATGCCACTCAACACCCCGGTAGGAAACAGATCAAGCGGTACCACGCGGCGAGTCGGGTCGGGGCTTGGCAGGTTGGCACCATTTAATAATGTACTGGAATAACGCTCACCCAAACCACGTACAAAAATATACTTGCCATCGACTAATGTCAGCCCGGTAACACGTTTTAGTGCGCCCGCTGCATCACTGGCACCGGCATTCGACATCTGTTTTGCACCAATCACATCCTTAACCGATGAGCTTTTCCGTTTCTCATCGGCAAGCGCCTTAAACCCCCCTTCTATACTCGGTGCATTAACCACAAACTCACCCAGCTCTTCACCTACAGGTGTTAATTGGGCAGAGCGGGTAGTTGATGTATTTGTATTAACAGTGATACTTTTAAATATCTGTGTACTGAAATCAGGATGCACAAAAGAAACAGAGTACTCTCCAACAGGAACTTTTATAGTGTAATTACCATCACCATCTGTTTTTATTGCACCTGATATACCACTGATAAAAACACGAACACCGGGTACAGGTGTATTACCCTGATGTGATTTTACTGTGCCTTTAAGCACACCCGTTTCAGACAATGCCAACTTTTGTGATCCTTTATTTTCACCGATAATTTTTGTTCCTTCCGAACTTTCAATATCGGTTGCCGCAGGATATTCTGCTGAAGGCTGAGCAAGAATAATGCGCATACGCTCATCAGCTACCAGTTTCAGGTTTAATTTTTTTATCTCTAAACCCTGGTGGTTAACCACAAGCTCATGCCAGCCTTCTGCTAACTGCACATGAAAAGCCCCTAACTTATTGGTAAAACCTATTAGTTCACCATTTGACAAAACGTCAGCATTGCTAACAGGCACACCCTGTTGAAAAACATAAACAGAAACAACAGCTGTATTGCTGTTTGCGATTACGACACTGGAAGCTAAGGTGTAAAACAGTACACCGAGTAATATACGAGTCATTTTATTTAATTACTAATTACGAATTACTAATGACTAATTGAAAAACGGTGCTGGCCTGTTTTTTTGTTTTTTCTAAGCTCACCACTTTTTGCAAACGTTTTATTAACCACCACATTCACGTAACCCCTCATTTGTAATTTGTAATTTGTAATTTGTAATTCGTAATTCGTAATTCGTAATTAACTAACACAGCCACTTTTCACCTGCACAGTCCGCCATCACTTTACGTAAGCTGGTGGCTTTTCTGAATATTCTGGCATCGGTTATTTTTTCCAGTATTT
>CAZALW010000164.1:0-7369 GCA_964485705.1 uncultured Thiotrichaceae bacterium | reverse complement strand
ACCACGAAAGACACGAAACACTTGAAAATCAAAAAAATATCTTTTGATCTTCTTTCGTGCTTTTCGTGTATTTCGTGGTAAAAAAACAAAGGGCACTATGAAGAATCTAAAATTTAAACAACTTCCATACCAGACTGAGGCTGTAGAAGCAGTGGTGGATTGCTTTGCCGGTCAACCTAAACTTTCTGCTTTAACGTATCGTATTGATCCGGGCAGAGAAGTTGATGCTTCTGGACAAAGCCGTGCTGATATTTTGCAAGATGGTTTTAAAAATAATGATTTTATGCTCACGCCCGCGCAAATATTTACCAACATTCAAAATGTTCAGCAAAAGCAAAATCTGCCTATTTCTGATGCACTTGTGAAAACAAAATCGTGCACTATCAATCTTGATACAGAGATGGAAACGGGGACGGGTAAAACTTACTGTTATATCAAAACCATGTTCGAGATGAATAAACGTTATGGCTGGAATAAGTTTATTGTTGTTGTGCCAAGTATTGCTATTCGTGAAGGTGTGTATCAATCCTTTGATGGTATGGCAGATCATTTTTTAGAAGAATACGGTAAGCGCGCTAAGGCTTTCATCTACAATTCAAAATCTCTTCATGAGATTGAAAACTATTCATCCGATGCGGGCATAAATGTAATGGTTATCAATGTGCAAGCCTTTGCTGCAAGAGGAAAAGATGCCCGTCGTATTTATATGGAGCTGGATGATTTTCAATCTCGCCGTCCTATTGATGTGATTAAGAAGAATCGGCCGATACTCATTCTGGATGAACCACAGAAAATGGAGGGTAAGAAAACAATGGAGGCTTTGGCAGAGTTTAAGCCGCTTTTTACATTGCGTTATTCTGCCACACACAAAACAGAACATAATAAAATACACCGCCTTGATGCCCTGGATGCTTACAATCAGAAGCTGGTTAAAAAAATATCCGTGCGCGGAATATCTATCAAAGGACTGAGTGGGACAAATGCCTATCTCTATCTCCAGTCAATTGAGGTTACTTCAACAAAGCCACCAGTGGCACGTATTGAATTTGAGATTAAACAAAACAATGGCATTAAACGTATAGTCAGGAAAATCGGCAAAGGTATTAACTTATTCGATGAATCTAAAGGCTTAGAGCAGTATAAAGATTTTGTTGTTTCTGACATTGATGCTCTTAAAGACACTCTGAACTTTACCAACGGTGTTGAGCTTACGGTTGGTGATGCTACAGGGGATGTTAATGAAGAAGCGCTGCGCCGTATTCAGATAAGAGAAACAATCAAAGCCCACTTTGATAAAGAACAGGTTCTTTTTCATCAGGGGCTGAAAGTCCTGTCTCTTTTCTTTATTGATGAAGTTGCTAAATACCGGGATTACGAAACACTAGAAGACACACGCGGTGAATATGCCAGGATATTTGAAGAAGAATATAATGAATATCTAAACGAAGTTCTGACTTTAGAAGGCTTAAATGAACAAGACACGGCCTATAATAATTACCTCAAAAATATTGCGACAGAAAAAACACATAATGGATATTTTTCAAAAGATAAAAAGAAAAGATTTATAAACTCTACAATAAAACGGGGCGCTGAGGCTTCTGATGATGTGGATGCGTATGACCTGATATTGAAGGATAAGAAAAGACTTCTATCTCTAGAAGAGCCAGTGCGGTTTATTTTCTCGCACTCTGCATTGCGTGAAGGTTGGGATAATCCAAATGTATTTAATATTTGCCAGCTTAAAAATCTAAACTATGACAATACAATTACAAGGCGTCAGGAACTTGGCCGTGGACTACGCCTTGCTGTAAATCAAAATGGTGACCGTATGGATAATCCATTAAATGTACACCAGATTAACATTTTAACCGTTGTTGCAAACGAAAGTTATAAAGACTTTGTAAAAGCACTGCTTAAAGAGACAGCAGATTCTCTTTCTGCGCGCCCCAAAGCTGCTAATGAAGACTATTTTCAGGGAAAATCCATTAAAACAAAAGATGGTAGCCTGAAAATAGATGATCAGATGGCAAAGAAAATTTATCGTTACCTCCTTAAAAATGATTATACAGATGATAATGACATGATCGTTGAGGCCTATCATGAGGCAAAACGCGAAGGGTCTCTTGCTGTATTACCCGAAGAGCTGAAGCCATATACAGAAGAAATTCATCACCTGATAAGCGGTGTCTTTAGCGCCTCTTTATTGCCAGATATTGAAGATGGTCGTAAAGCAAAAGAAAATCCTCTTAATGCTAATTTTGATAAAAAAGAGTTCCAGCAGCTTTGGGGTAAAATTAATCGCAAAGCCATCTACACTGTTAATTTTGATTCAGATGAACTCATTGGGAAATGTATAAGAACGCTAAACGAAAAAGGGAGCTTGAAGGTTGCCCCTCTACAATATGTTATTCAAAAAGGTGAGCAAACAGATTCCGCCACCTATGACAGTGTAAAGGATGGAACAGCATTTAAAGTTTCTGAAACCTCTACAGAGACATACAAAGACTCCATTAAGTCATCAATAAAATATGACCTTATAGGTCAGATATCTGAAAATACACAACTAACCAGGCGAACGATTGCCAGCATATTAAAGGAAATAAACATTGCTGTTTTTAGTCTGTATCCAACGAATCCTGAGGACTTTATTTCAAAAGTATCAGAATTAATCAATGAACAAAAAGCCACAACAATTATTGAGCACCTTGCATACGATCCGCTAGATGAAGTTTATGACTCGGAAATATTTACAGCCGAGAAGCGAAAAGAAGATTTCAGTAAGGCTATAAAAGTAAATCAACATATTTATGATTATGTATTTACAGATTCAAAGATTGAAGCAGAATTTGTGAAAGAGCTTGATACGAGTTCAGAGGTGGTTGTTTACGCAAAGCTACCAAGAGGCTTTTCAATTCCAACCCCTGTTGGAAGTTACAACCCTGATTGGGCTATTTCTTTTAAAGAAGGCTCTGTAAAACACGTATATTTTATTGCTGAAACAAAGGGAACAATGAGTTCTTTACAGCTTAAAGAAATCGAAAATGTAAAAATAAAATGTGCTCGTAAGTTTTTTGCAAAAATAACATCGGATCAGGTTAAGTATGATGTTGTAAATAGCTATGAGAAACTTATGCAGATTGTTCAAGCTTAAAGGGAGGTTGAAAGTGAAAATAACTAAAATAAGCATAAATAATTTTAGGCTTCTTGAGAAAGTAGAGCTTTCCTTAGAAGAAAAAACTACGGTAATTGTCGGTCGTAATAACAGTGGGAAAACTTCTTTAACAGAGCTTTTTCGCCGTTTATTATCTGATAAATCACCGGCCTTCCGGCTAGAAGACTTTTCTTTATCAACCCACAATCTTTTTTGGGAAGCTTATGAGAAGAAGCAGGCAGGGAAAGACGAGAATGAAATCAGGGATATACTACCTGCTATAAAAATTGGGCTGACTGTAAATTATGAAAAAGATTCATCTTCCTATGGCACTTTGAGCGAGTTCATCATTGACTTAAATCCGGATTGCACAGAAGCCTTAATCAATATTTGCTATGAGCTAGATAATGGTAAATTGACTGATTTGTTTGAAGATATAGAGCTGGATAGTGGTGCATCTGTAGAACAACAAAGAACAGCGTTTTTTAAAATTATTAAAGAGCGTGTTCCTCGATATTATAAAGCCAGAATATATGCAGAAGATCCTAATGATTCAACAAATCAAAAAGATCTTGATGGGAGTAAACTTCACGCTCTATTACAATCTGGTTTTATTAATGCTCAACGTGGTTTGGATGATGCAGTACGAAAAGACGGGGCTGATCAAAAGAAAAATAATGTACTTGGCCTTATTTTAGAGCAACTTTTTACTACGGCAGCAGGTTCAAAAAATCCGCAAGATCAAGAAATGATAAAAAGTCTTGAAGATGCCATTCAAGGTGTTCAACAAGAGATCGATGAAGGGTTTAATGCACAACTGGAAAATTTGTTTCCAACATTTTCTATGTTTGGATATCCAGGGTTAAGCGATCCAAATCTTCTTACAGAAACTACTTTAGATGTCCAGCGACTTCTAAAAAATCATACAAAGGTGCATTATGCTGGCGTTAATGGCATCAATTTACCAGAAGCTTATAATGGTCTCGGAACTCGTAATCTTATATATATTCTTTTACAGCTTTTAGAATTTTATAAAACGTTCACAGCTAAGGATCCCACTCCAGGGATGCACTTGATCTTTATCGAAGAACCCGAGGCTCACCTGCACCCGCAAATGCAGGAAGTTTTTATAGCTAAGCTTGGGGAGATCGCAGAAACTTTTGCCAGAACCTTTGGTGACCGTTCTCCTTGGTCAGTACAGTTCGTTGTAACAACACACTCTCCTCATATGGCAAACAAAGCCTCATTTGAATCTATGAGATATTTTTTAACTCACCCATATGGAGACTCTGAGACCATACGAACAACACAGATTAAAGATCTAAAAAAAGGATTGGAAGGAACAGCTCAACCAGACAAAGAGTTTCTGCACAAATATATGATGCTGACAGGTTGTGACTTACTATTTGCCGATAAAATAATACTTATTGAAGGGGCAACTGAGCGCATTATGCTCCCTGAAATGATAAAAAAAGTTGATGCCAGCAGCTCAAATGATTCAAATCTTTCAAGCCAATACGTTTCTGTTATGGAAGTTGGCGGTGCACACGCACATAAATTCTTTGGTTTGCTAGAATTTCTTGATTTAAGTACCTTAATTATTACTGATATTGACTCTGTAGGCGACGATACAAAGGCATGCGAAGTAAGCGCAGGGACAAGGACAAGTAATAGCTGCATCAAAGACTGGTTTGATTCTAAGGTTACACCTGAACAACTACTAGATATAGCTGATGATTATAAAATAAACGGACGTATCAGGCTGGCTTATCAAATACCGGAGCAAGAACAAGCCGCTTGTGGCCGAAGCTTTGAAGATGCTTTTATTCTTGCTAATTATACTGATTTCGCTTTGCAGGTGACTGACGGCACGGAAGCATATAGCCAAGCTAAAAAAATCAAAAAGACAAATTTTGCTATCGAACATGGTATTGAAAACACCAATTGGAATGTGCCTCTTTATATTGTAGAAGGACTTCAATGGCTTGTAAGTGTTGACGTCACTCCACCACAGCAAAGTGAGGGGCAGAGTGACACAGGGAATGAGGTAACATGACAAGCGACTTGGCTCTTAATCCAGCAGAAAAGGCTTCAGAGGAAGCACTAGAAAGCATCCGTGCCTGTTTGGCTGAGGGTAAAAGCTTCCTTTTGGAAGCCGGTGCTGGAGCTGGTAAAACGTATTCTTTAATTGAAACCCTGAAATATCTGATTGCTGATCAGGGTAATGATTTGGTGAACAAGCACCAACAGATTGCCTGTATTACTTATACAAATGTTGCGGCTGATGAAATTACCTCTAGGACAGATAGCCATCCTGCTATTTATTCATCCACAATCCACGCTTTTTGTTGGTCTTTGATTAAGGATTTCCAGCCATTCTTGCGTGAAAAACTTCCTGATATTGCAGGATGGGTTGATAAGATAGAGGAAGCAGGCGGCATTGAAAACCAGAGAGTATCATATGATCTAGGATATAGAAGGATTGATGACACTGAAATAACATTACATCATGACGATGTTGTATCGCTTATGGTTGAGCTAATGCATGTGCCTAAGTTTATTACTCTGTTCTCCAAACGTTATCCGATACTTTTTATAGACGAATACCAAGATACAGAAATTAAATTTGCTGAAACACTAAAAACTTGTTTTTTGGATACTAATGTTAAAATCGTAATCGGTTTTTTTGGCGACCATTGGCAAAAAATATATGGAACAGGTTGCGGAAAAATTGAACACCCTAATCTTGAAGAGATAGGAAAAGAAGCGAATTTTCGTTCGGTTCCGGTCATTGTTAATTCCCTTAATCGGCTTCGGTCAGAATTACCACAACAAGTTTGTGATCCTGATGCACAAGGTGCGATTAGTGTTTTTCATACGAATAATTGGGGCGGAACACGACTTACTGGAAATCACTGGAAAGGAGATTTGCCAAGCGAAGTCTCACATGAATATTTGGAGAATTTAAAAAAACAGCTTGAAAGTGAAGGGTGGGAGTTTTCACTAGATAAATCAAAAATTCTAATGCTTACACATAATGTTCTTGCGACAGAGCAGGGGTACAAAAACTTATCTGATGCCTTTCGTTACAAAGAATCTTTTATTAAAAAAGAAAATCGTCATATTTCTTTTCTTGTCGATATGCTTGAACCTGTTTGCATAGCCTACGAAAAAGAGCGCTTTGGAGAAATGTTTTCTTTATTAGGCCGTCGCACTCCTTTGCTAACATCACACCAGGATAAGGTGACTTGGGCAAGGGATATGGATGCTCTTCTAGTATTGCGGCAAAGTGGAACCATAGGGGAAGTCATAGATCATCTAATGCAAACAATGAGGCCACGCCTTCCAAATAGTCTGGAAAGAAAAGAACAAAAATTAATTGAGTGGTTACAAGAAGAAGACCGAGAAGAAAACAGGTCGCTGTCTGAATTAAACAAACTCAGGGCTGTTGCTTATAGCGAGTTAATTGCGCTTTCAAACTTCTTAAATGATTCCACACCTTTTAATACAAAGCATGGAGTGAAGGGTGCTGAATTTGAAAACGTATTGGTGGTTTTCGGTCGGGGCTGGAATCACTATAACTTCAATCAATTCCTGGAATGGGCTGGTGGTAATGTTCCGGTTGGTAAGGAGGCTACTTTTGAACGAAATCGCAATCTTTTCTATGTTGCATGTTCTCGCCCTAAAAAACGGTTGTGTTTACTTTTTACACAGGAATTAAGTGCAAGTGCGCTACAAACGCTGTCTGACTGGTTCGGCAATGATTCAATTATAGCAGCATAAAATGAGTTTCCTCAGGGCTTAAAATTTCGACTCGATAAACATCAAGGTCAGGGAGGCCTTGAAATAAGTGCTCTTTCTATATTTTCCAGTGATGCTATGGCATTGCGTCTATCAGCAGAGCCTTCATCGCTTTTTGCCAGTTCATTAAATACCTCTCTGTAAATGACATGCAGTTCTTTTTCACTGCGGGTTGCCAGTTCAAATATCGTTAAAAGCTTCATTGTTACCTCCTGTGTCGGAGGCCGCGCCTGTCGCGACCTTTCATGGAGGCCGGTTGAAGCTCCTGGAATTTAAGGCTTAACCTGATATTGGACTGATATGTCCGGTGCTATTAGACCACTACAATGGAGCAGGTAAGCTATCTGACTTAATTGGCATTTTAATAACCCTTACATTATTAAATTGTTGCTTAAATATAATGTATATGCTATTAAT
>CAZALW010000163.1:0-7371 GCA_964485705.1 uncultured Thiotrichaceae bacterium | reverse complement strand
CGGGTATCAAAGAAAAAACATTAACCGGTTATGCACTTATTACTTGAATTCAGGTAACTCTCCGTTTCGACCTTGATGTTTTTGTATTGTTTCAGCCTTGCCAGTGCGCCATTAATTTTTTTATTGACCCGATTGCTTAACACCGCTGCATTCGAACCTTCTTCCTGTGAATATAAAGAGACAATCATGGTATCGTTTTCGACATCTGCTGATGCTGATGCTTCGAGACTTATCTGATTATAATTGATGACTTCTTCATGCGCATAGACTGCTGAAGCTAGGGATAATGTGATGATAAAAAGAAAAAATCTAAAAGGTTTCATGCGAACTCCTGATGCCTGTTACTCTGAATGTTAAGTTTCAGTTTAGACTATTAATTCTTAATATTCAGCACCTTAGTCATTCTCGCTACGATCCAACTGATTTTTTAAGAATAAAGGATGTGTCAGTTCAAACGGGCAGATAGTAGATGTGACTGGACACGCAACTAAGAAAAATGTTTTATAATTTTGGGTGCTTTTTTAATTAAATAAAATAAATGACAAGCCTGACTTTTGAATGTTTTTATAAAAACATGTGTTGATTGTAATGCTAGTTGATCGGGCCATAGTTTATTAATTAATGTATTGTCTGGGTTGGTGCATGAGTCTAGCATTTTGAATTGTTGGTTTTTTAAAAGTTCGACGTTTTTTATTTCAAGCGTCTTTCCGGGGCTGTATTTTTTAAATTCTTCATCGTAACTTGTTTTTACATCGTACCAATAGTCTTTTAATGTAATTCGCATATTCATGGCTATAAGATGCTCATCGGCCCATAGTTCCTGGAAACTAAAAAGGTGTTTAGATGTTACGTTTTCTGCCAATTTAAAATAGTAATTTCTAGTGTTTATATCAGATAAAATTGAGCCACCAGCTTTGCCTTTCCATCCTTTATGTTCAAGTTCGCAAAATCGTACCAATCCCGAGTTTATATCATGATGTTCGATATGTTTAATATCGAAGTCCTTATGTAATTTTTTGTGGTTGTTTTTATTTCTACGCTTAGAAATATTAGGTGGGGACGGTCGTTCAGGTTCGTTAATTATGGCAGCTCGACTGAACGAGTAGCGATATGATCCAGGTCTTTTTGGGAGTAAATTCGGTGTATGGACATCAGATTGAAACCAGCTGGCATTTAACTTTTTGCAGATGGTATTAATTATTTTAATATAATCAATTTTCTCCAGTAGCAGCGGGTCAGTTAAATAACAGTGTTTATGCCGCCACACTGAAATGGATTTAATTGTTTTATTTGGTTGTAATAAAATAATAGGGAACAAACCGATTAACTTTTTATTAGTTTCTAAAGTAACAATATATACATGGTCTGTTGTGAAATGAGTTAAAGCAGCTAACAGATTCCAGCGTTGATAAAACGGGTTCTTATATATTGAATTTTCACTAAGATTGTCCCAGGCAGAGGTGTTAATGTTTGTTGCCTCGCTGGCAGGTAAAATACAAACCCCGATGGATTTTTCTTTATTTGAAAACATCACAGTATTTATTTGAGATCATTGTAAATGCCATCCGTGTTCTAAAATCATTACTAAGTTTGGTTACTTTTTTGTATGTTTTTCTATGTTGCGCCCAACAAGTGTCCCAGTCTCCTTATTATTTATACGTAACTGATTTATTATAATGTGTTGATCGGCTGCACCAATAACGGCGGACTTATGGGTAACAAATATAATTGTTTTGCCTGTTAGTTCTTTTATGTTGCTTAGTATTGATGCTTCTGTCTCTGGGTCAAGCTCATTGGTTGCTTCATCAAAAACTAATATTTGAGGGTCATGATATAAACTTCGTGCAATACCAATTCGTTGTCTTTCTCCGCCACTTAAAGTGATGCCGCCATCTCCAAGTATAGATTCATATTTGTCAGGTAAATGCAGTTCTATTAGCTCATTTATATGAGCTAATTTTGCGACTTCTTTAACTCGATCCATATCGACTTTTTCTTTCTCTATACCAAAGGCAATATTTTGGTATACAGTTCCATCTACAAATTGATTTTTTTGAGGCACGTATCCAATATTATTTTGCCATTTTCTTAGATTGTTTTTATCTAACAGGGTGTCGTCTATTAAAATTTTTCCAGATGTTGGGGTAGTTAGACCGAGAATAATATCCAGCAGGGTGGATTTTCCTGCACCAGACTTGCCAGAAATGCAGGTGAATTTTCCTCGCTCAATTTGTAAGTTGAAGTTTTTTAATATCAAGGGCAAGTCAGGGCTGTACTGGTAGGTTATATCGTTTAATGAAATAACTTTTTTTAAATGTATTTTTTTAGATGTGCTGGAATTTGCGTTGTGTTCTGTTGCATCGGTTTCTCTATTTTTAAATTGTAGAAGGAGTTCGCTTAGTAATGTTTTATTGTAAGCCAGTTCTTCAAAGCTACTAAAAATAGCTTTTAAAATTGGCACAAGCCGATAGGTTGCAAATGCAAATATTGATATTGATGTAATGGTGTTGACAACACTTTGATCGGCTACTGAATAATAAATAGCTATGGTAATTATGATGCCAAAGGCAAGTATTTCAACCAGTTGTAAGGGTAGATAACTAATTATGTAGTATTTTACCGCCTGGTCGGCTAACGATTCTGAAGGAACGCTATATTTATTGATGAAATATGATTTTTTGCCTGATATTCTTATTTCTCTAAACATATCAATTGCATGATTAATGCTGGCATAAACTTTTGATTCTAGTAGAGCGAAGTTCTTTCCATATGTTTTAATTTTCTCAGCTAATAATATAAATATTAACAGGTAAGCCAGGCTAAGCGCCAATGCCGTTATTATGGTGGTTTGAGGGTCTATATAAAGCAATAGCGATATCACAACAACACAAACGACTATGTCAGATAATAATTCAATGAGTGTTAACTGGGAGCCTACTAATACACGTTCAACATCGGATATAATATATTTTAGTATTTGTGGTTTTTTTACATTGTAAAATGCAGGTGTTTTTTTACTTAGATATATATTGAGTAATTCCCTGGTGAGCTGGTGCTCTTTGTGGTTGAAAAATCGTAAATTTGCCCAGCTGGTAAAAATAGAAAAGAAGTTGCTGGCCACCAGAGAGAAAAAGGTGAAGCCACCAAATATCATTAATAATGACTGAAATGACTGTACGTTGAGCCAGTCTTTAATCATGATTATATATTGATTGGACTCGGCCAGCGACGGGTCTGAAACAATAGCGATGAAAGGCATGATGGAGATTATGCCGACGGTCTGTACCAGGCTATTGATAAGCGATAGTATGATTAAAAAGATTAAGTGAGTTTTGTCATCTATACTCAATAAGCTAAACGACTTAATAATCTGGCTGAGTGTTCCTTTCTCCATAAGTTTTTATTTTCTTCCGGGGTCGATATATTTGTAAAGGGTTAAAGCAGTACGGGTCAGTATAGTGCATGTTGAATAATTAATACTGAATAAAGTAGTTAAAAAAACTCATATTTTCAGGTGCCTTCCATGTTAGTAGTACTACGACAACAGGCGTTTAGACTCGCCCCACATTTGGGCAAGGTTTTGGTTTGACTTGGGTTAGAAAGGGTGTTTATACTCCCGGGCTACTTTGGAATCAGCTGATCACCATATTAATATTTTAAAACCAGAAAAATGGTTTCTTATGGCATAGATGCCTGGTAACGAATTGATGAACCATCTCGAAATATCAATCAAATGCTTTGAGACAGACGAAGACATATTTTCATTAAAAACATCGTGGGAAGAATTGCATAAAAACAGCGCAGTCTCCTCTGTTTACAATAGCTTTATTTTTATTTATGAGTCCATTCAAGCCTTTAAAAACAGCCGGATCACTCACAAAGTTTTCACCTTAACCGATGATAATACCAGCCAGTTGATTGCGATTTTTCCACTTCAGAAATTAACAGAAAAATGGAAGTTTATTCCTTTTAATTCTTATCAATACACCGCATTGAACGATATCATGGATAAACCTTTTCCGGTTATTCGAAATGGTTTTCACGATAGATGCTGGCAAGCATTTTTCTTACACTTAAAAAATAACGTGGCTGACTGGCATCATTTATCTTTACGAGACATCCCCGCATCCTATCCTGTTCTTGAGCTTCTCCCTAAGATCTGTGGCGAAAATGATTTTATCTATAATATCGAATATGATTCTGATAATCCCCAGATAAATCTTGCCGGCGACTGGAATGAGTTTTGGTTAAAACATAGAAATCTGCGTAAAAAAACACGTAAACTTGAAAAAGATTTTGGCGATCGCCTCTCATTTGTAGTATTTGAAGACAACTGGCAATGGTGTCTTGATCAATATATCGAATTAGAAAAAAAGACCTGGAAAAAAGGACTTGGCGTTTCGAGAGACAAGAGTACCATCCGTTTTTATACACAACTCTGTAAGCAACTCAATGCCTCGGATAATGTAATATTTGGTTTTATGTCAGTAGATGATCAACTGATTGCAGCCGAAATCGCCTATCCATATGGAGACACCGTATACTTCCCGCAAGCCTGTTTTGACCCTGCTTATAAAAAATATTCTCCGAGTATGATTAGCACAGGTTATTTAATCAAACATTTAATGGGCACTGGTTACTCACGAGGTGATTATTTATGTGGTTATACGGACTACCTTAACAGCTGGTCAGACTCCATCATTCAAACTTATGATATAGACATATATATCAAGCGATCAGTTGTAAGATTGATGTTTACTTTACTAAGCATCAAAGACCATCTGCTTAAACCTATAAAAAACATTGTAAATGAAGCTTATGCAAGGCTTAAGCCCTATAAGTCATCATAGAGTATTCGTCTAAACCTCCGATTTATGAAAAGCCCAAACATATACATTAAATGCTTTGAGACGGACAAAGATATATTTGCATTAAAAGCATCATGGGAAGAATTGCATAAAAACTGCGAAATATCCTCTGTTTATAATAGTTTCATGTTCATCTATGAGTCCATCCAGGCTTTTAAAGATGACGAAGTCACGTTGAAAATTTTTACACTAACCGATAAAAACACAAATCAGTTAATGGCAATCTTTCCACTGCAAAAATACAAAGAATCCTGGATATCTATTCCTTTTAATTCTCTTGAAACAACTGCCTTAAACGAAATAGTGGATAAGCCTTTCCCTGTAATCCGCACTGGTTTTCATGATATGTGCTGGAAAGTGCTGTTCTCACATTTAAAAAACAATGTAGCTGATTGGGATCATTTATTTCTGCAGGAAATTCCATCGTCATATCCAGTTCTTGAATTACTACCTGAAATATGTCGCAAACAAAATTTAATCTACCAGGTTGAATTTGACTCCATGAGCACGGAACTAAGTGTTGAAGGAAACTGGAATGACTTTTGGCTAAAACATAAAACAATGCGCCGGAATGTCAACAAACTTGAAAGGGTTTTTGAGGAACGATTGTCATTTACTGTTCATGACAACAACTGGCAACAGTGCCTTGATCAATATATCGAATTAGAAAATAAAACCTGGAAAAAAGGACTTGGTGTCACCAAAGACGATGAAACAATTAATTTTTATAAACGATTTTGTGAGCGACTCGATGCAACTGGCAATTTAAAATTTGGCTTCCTGACAGTAGATGATCAGCCTATATCGGCAATTATTGCGTACACTCATAATGACACAGTTTATTTCCCTCAAGGCTGCTTTGACCCGGCCTATAAAAAATACTCGCCGAATATGATCAATATCAGTTATTTTCTTAAATATTTTTATGGAACAAGTTATAAAAAAGTTGATTTTTTATGTGGCTATGCAGATTTCGTCAACAAATGGTCAGACTCAGAAATTAAAACATACGAAGTAGATATTTACATAAAACGACCAATTGTACGATTGGTCATTGCTGAACAAGCCCTCATAAAGTCAATAGGTCTGTTAAAAACGATTTTAATTAATGCTTACAGTAAGTTAACGAAAAAATAAATGGACGCAATAAATAATATGAGCGCTAACACTATATCCATCAAATGCCTGGAGCAGATAGAAGATATTTTTGAACTTAAAAAATCGTGGAATGAATTACATCAAAGTTGCACCGCGCCATCGATTTATAATGGATTTGATTTTGTCTACGAGTCTATTCGCTCATTTACCGATGAAAAGGCAAACAGTAAAATATTCACCCTGACTGAGGTGAGCAGTAACCAGTTAATTGCCATATTTCCCATGCAACAAATTCAATTAAGATGGCGTATTTTTAAATTCAACTCCTATGACTATGCGGCTCTGAATGAAATCGATAAACCCTATCCCATCATTCGTCATGGTTACTTTGAAAATTGCTGGAACGCCTTTATACACCATATAAAAAATAATGTTTTAGACTGTGATCACCTACACCTGATTGAAATGCCCTCTAATAATCAGGAAATAGAAATGTTGCCCGGCATTTGCAGCAAACAGAATTTAATATTCAAACTCTATCCGGATGATCAATGCCCCATAATTAGTCTTGATGGCGATTGGGATGAATATTGGTCCCAACACCGAAAAATGCGCAAAAAAATTCGAAAAATTGAAAAAGACTTCGAAGGTCGATTAAAATTTACTGTCTATACTGACAATTGGGAGTGGTGCCTGAATCAATACATAGAATTGGAACAAAAAAGCTGGAAAAAAGGAAAAGTTGGTATCTCAAAAAATAAATTCTCTATTAACTTCTACAAACGATTTTGCGAAAAGCTAAATACATCTGGCAATCTTCAATTTGGTTTTTTAAGCATTGATGATGAACTGGTTTCTGCCGAAATTGCCTATACGCAAGGTAATACTGTTTATTTCTGTCATGGGTGTTATGACAATAATCATAAAAAATACTCCCCTGGTATGGCAAGTACCAGTTATTTCATCAAGCACTTTTACAATTCAAAATATTCAAGGGGTGACTATTTATGTGGTTATGCCGGTTACCTTAATAATTGGTCCGATTCAGTGATTAAAACCAATAGCCTCGACATTTATAGAAAAAATATAAAAATGAGCAGCATGTTGGCTGCACAGTCAATTAAAAATAAAACTTTTTATCCTGTTAGGAGGCTATTAATGAAGGCGTATAAAATTGTATGGAAGCCTGGTTGAGTTACCAAAGAGATACCAGTATGCATAGCAGCAAGAAAAAAACCATGCGACCGGCGTATGGAAATCTGCAAAAAAAACTCCAGAGAAGCTACTTCGCAACAGGCTTAGCTGATTTTTTTAAGGTTCATAATGCCAAGTGGTTACGGATATCTTTTGAAATAAATAGCATCTAAACAAAAAGGCTTCTCTGAATAAATATTTATGAGAAGCC
>CAZALW010000162.1:0-7404 GCA_964485705.1 uncultured Thiotrichaceae bacterium | reverse complement strand
TCATGAGTTTCCAGAAACGGACCTTCAATCAAATCAACACAATAAGGCACGGCGGGAAATACGGCTTGCAGGCAATCTGCAATGGCAGACGGTTTGCCGGGCAGGTTGATTATTAATGATTCTCCACGGATGCCCGCAAGCTGTCGCGACAGTATGGCTGTGGCTACATACTGAAGTGAAACGCTGCGCATCAGTTCACCAAAACCATGCATGATTTTATCGCAGACGGCTAGTGTTGCCTCGGGTGTAATATCCCGCTTGGCAGGGCCGGTGCCGCCTGTTGTGACGACAAGATGACAGGCTTGGTTATCACATAATTCACGTAATGCGGCTTCAATTTGATCTTGTTCATCGGGCACTACACGTTTTATTGCCTGCCATGGGCTGGACAATGCTTTTGTTAGCCACTGTTCAATAGCAGGGCCACCAAGGTCTTCATATTCACCTCGGCTAGCACGGTCAGAGACGGTGACAATGCCGATGTTTGCTGAGATGTTTTCTGATTGGGTCATTGATTTCTTCCGTTTTTATAATTTAAATGGGTCTATGCCATATTGAATGGCTACAAGTTAATAGACACAGAGAGCATTGAGAACACAGAGGGAATAAATAGTTGGTTTTTTAGCCCTCGTTCCCTTAGCTTCGCGTGGGGAGAACAGTATCTAATCATATATAATGAGTGAACTAATAACAGCATATGTTATCAGTATGGTTACTGCAAATAATCCTGAATAGTAAAATGCGCCATATTTTTTTTGTTTTTCTTTTTTTATTGGTCACTACGTTTAATTTACAGGCATCCCGGGCAGTTGCAACACCTTCTGCTGCTGAGCATCCCATGTACAGCCAGATATATGATGCCAGCCGTAACCCGAATACCGATGGTAGTGCCGCTTTGAAACTGGCGAAAGAAACAAACAGAAAGGTTTTAATTGAGGTTGGTGGTAACTGGTGTAGCTGGTGTTTTGCTCTGGATCGTTTTATTAAGGATCACCCGGAGGTGGAATCATGGCTTCATCAAACCTTTGTTGTGCTTAAGGTGAATATCAGTGATGAAAATGATAATGCTGAGTTTTTGGCGGCTTTCCCAACAGCCAATGGTTATCCACATATGTATGTTACCGATAGCGATGGTAATATTCTTTACTCGCAAGATACCAATAATTTTCGAGAAAACAAACAATATTCAGTGGCACGGTTTATGGCTTTTTTTGACCGCTGGCAATAAAAACAATGAAAAATGAAAAATTAAAAGTGAAAAATAATACTGAATCTGGTATCAGTCGGCGTGAGTTTATGATGCGGACAGCCGTATTGGGTTCATTGGCTTTAAGCTATCCTGCAGTTGCTCTGGCGGAACTACGTTTATCAAAAGATAAAAAAAATATAGCTGACTGGCAAAACCTGCCCACATGGCAAACTCTGGCTGCGGTGCAGGAAGTGCTGTTTCCTGCGGCTGAAAACATTCCCGGTGCGAATGATATTGGTGCCACTGTTTATCTGCACAATGCCATTCAAAACCCTAATGCTGACGGTGAAGATAAAGATTTTATCTTTCGCGGCATAGGCTGGTTAAATGGCATGACTCAGCAGCACCATAACAAGACCTTTGTGCAATTATCAGTTGTGCAGCAGGATGAAACCCTCCAGTTGATTGTGAAAAGCCGGGCTGGGCGCAACTGGGTTTCCATGCTGCTGACTTATACTCTTGAAGCCTTGCTGGCTGATCCGGTTTATGGCGGCAATAAAAATGAAGCCGGCTGGAAATGGTTGCAACATCAACCCGGATACCCGACACCTTCTGCTGATAAAACCTGGGATCAGCTATTACAAAGACGTTATGTTAATTAATTAGTAATTACTAATTACTAATTACTAATTACTAATTACGTGTACGAATCTAGCGTCTGTCATCTCGACCAGAGGGAGAGATCTTATACCATGGCAGAACAAGATCTCTCCCTTCGGTCGAGATGACAGTTGGTCTTTTTGCTACTACTAATTCGTAATTAACAGGAGATAATATGAGTAAAGATTATGATGTATGTATTATCGGCAGTGGTGCTGGCGGTGGTCCGGTAGCATTAACACTGGCACGGGCGGGTTACTCGGTTGTGGTGCTGGAAAAAGGCCCCTGGTTTAGCGATAACGATTTTTATAAGGATGAGCTTGCCTGTTGTCGGCGCAGTGTTTATACACCAAAGCTTATCGATGAGCAGCATGTCATTGAAGACACCGACAGCTACGGCAACTGGGTGGGTGAAGCCACTTCCGATTCCGGCTGGGACTTCTGGAACGGCAATTGTGTGGGTGGCTCATCCAATTTGATGAGCGGTTTTTTCTATCGACTTAAACCTGAAGATTTTCGTCTGCGTTCTGAATTTGGCGCTATCAAGGGTGCCAATGTTGTTGACTGGCCGATCAGTTATGATGATCTGGAACCGTATTACACGATGGTGGAAACAGAAGTGGGCGTGTCCGGTGTATTCACACAGCACCCTTTCGCCGAACCACGTTCTACTAAAGACTTTCCCTATCCACCAACAACAGAACACCCGATATCCAGCCATATTGATGAAGCCTGTGACAGCCTTGATTTGCACTCACTGCCGACACCCAGAGCGATATTGTCGGTTGATAAAGGCAATCGAAGAAGCTGTGAATATTCTGGTTTCTGTGGCAGTTATGGCTGTTCATCCGGTGCCAAGGGCAGTTCTAGAGCCGCTTTGCTTGGTCAGGCGGTGGCGACAAAAAACTGCGAAATAAAACCGCTGTGCAAGGTGTATCAATTAAGCAGCGATGCCAAAGGTAATGTGGTGTCAGCCGATTATTATGATGTGAAAGGCGATAAACAAAGCATCCAGGCGAAATTGTTTGTCGTTGCCTGTCAGGCGATTGAAACCAGCCGCCTGTTATTAGCATCAACCGGCGCGAAACACCCTGATGGTCTGGCGAATAACAGCGGGCAGGTGGGTAAAAATTTATTATTCTCTGCCGGTGGTTCGGGCAATGGTGATTTCGAATATGCAAATATGGATATTCAAACAGCCGAAGCAATGAAAACCCGTGGCCCATTTGTTAACCGTGGCTTGCAGGACTGGTATTTTATCGACGACCCTGACATGGGCGGACGGCTAAAAGGCGGTACGGTCGATTTTTTACTGCGTCATCCCAATGCTATGAGCAAAGCAATTGGTGCTAAATGGGATGGTGATGATCTGATCTGGGGCAGGGCATTACAAAAAAATCTAAAATCGATTTTTACTGATAGTCAAACCTTACGTTATGAAATTTTTTGCGACTGGTTACCGACTGATAACTGTTTTGTCAGTCTAGACCATTCAGTAAAAGACAAATGGAATTCTCCGGTGGCAAAAGTTCGCATTGGTTACCATGAGCATGATCTTAAAGTCGGTCATTATCTCAATCAGCATTCCATCAAAATTCTGAAAAAAATGGGAGCAAGCAACATACGCTCAAACATCAGCGGTGCGCCTGCACCCAATTTGGTTGCGGGTGGCTGCCGTTTCGGTCACGACCCTAAAACCTCTGTACTCAATGCTGACTGCCGGGCGCATGATGTCAGTAATCTTTATGTCACCGACGGCAGTTTTATGCCAACCGGTGGTAGCGTACCCTATACCTGGACAATTTATGCCAATGCTTTTCGCGTCGCTGAAAAAATAAAAGAAGCGTTATTGTGAGCGGTCAATTGAGCTGTCCAGGGTAGGGTTGGCATAGATTATCATGAACCCTCATGCCTGAAGGGCCGGAGATTCGGCGCGTAGCTGATGCAATGCAAAAACACATTGCTGGTAGTCAAATCGATTCTATTTATTTTGGTCTGGATTCACTAAAACCATGGGAAAGGCATTTAACTGGCGCGAAGATTATAAAAGTTGAAAGCTATGGCAAGGCGCTAGTAACTCGGCTTGATAATAATTTAAACATCTACAGCCACAATCAACTCTATGGTCGCTGGTATTTTTGTAACACCAATAATTATCCGCAGAGTAATCGTCAATTGCGTCTGGCGTTAGATTGCCAGGGGAAATCTGCACTGTTATACAGTGCTTCGGATATCGCTGTGTTAGATAATGAAACTTTGTTACAGCATCCTTTTTTAAGCAAGCTGGGCCCTGATGTGTTGCACCAGTCGACCACTATTGAACAGATAATAGAACGCCTGCAAATGGCTAAATATAAAAATCGTCAGTTAGGTACGGTGTTAACTGATCAGTCTTTTGTAGCCGGACTGGGAAATTATCTGCGTTGTGAAGTTTTATTTTATTCAGCATTGCATCCTAAAATTCGTAGTAGCAAACTGGATGATAAGCAACTGCTACTGCTTGCCAGAACCATACTGAAGTTATCAAGGCAGTCATATCAAACTGCAGGTATTACTAACCAGCTAACACAGGCAAAAAAATTAATGAAGCAGGGTGCTAGTTTCGAAGAAGCAAGGTTCTATGTGTTCCGGCGGCAGGGACAGGCCTGTTATCGTTGTGGCACCTTCATTGAAAAAAATTCACAGGCAGGGCAGATGTGTTTTTATTGTCCGGTATGCCAGCAGCCTTAAGCAAACAATTTTGTACAAGCGATATGTTTTTAGGATTTATTGAGAAGGTATAAAATTTCGTGGTTGGTATTAAGTTGCATTTAAAGCAGGTGTAACAGATGTTATTGGCATGTTGTGTTGTTATGCATCATAAAATTACCTGATTAGCCATAACATTCAGCCTAACTTAAAGACCTTGGTTCATAAAATCATTTTTATTACTGTCATCTCGACCAGAGGGAGAGATCTTATACCACGGTAGCTTAAGATCTCTCCCTCTGTCGAGATGACAGTAGCAAGTTAAGCTGTTGTTTTACAATGAAAATACAAACATAGCTGGCTTTCATGGCTAATCAGGTAAAATTATGCGATGGATAATTCTGTGGCTGATTGTGTGCTATTGTTTAGATTCGTTCTTTGTATTAAGGGGTGATAAAAATGAGAAAAAACTTGCTTAAAAAAACCTTGCATATTGCTTGTTTGTTGACGGGCAGTTTATATGCAAACCTGGTTTTTGCTGACTGGAACCGGGATCAGGGCTTTGGCGGTTTTCCTCCAGATAATATCGATCAGCAAATACAGGCACAAATGAAACATTATGGCAGTTCAAAAAGGAGTGCTACTGGAAATAATAGTGCTTTAGGCGGTGATAACAGTAATCAGTTAAGTAGTCGCCAGTTAGACAGCAGTCGACTAGACAGTCGCCAGACGCAGAATTATTCTGGACAAGATTATCAGCCGCCGGGCTTTGGTTATTATAATAACAATCAGGGTCAGAATCAGAATATTCCTCCTCGTGGCAACAACCCCATAAATAGCCGCGGCTCAAACTCCAATGCGCCCTGGGGCAATAACACCTCAAATTTTAGTGCTCCCTGGAATAATCGCGGGGGCAATCGTGGCTCAGGTTTTAGTTTCCCCTGGGGGAACAATGGATCGAGTTTTACTGGTCCCTGGAATAATAATGGCTCAAGTTTTAGCCCCTGGGGAAATAGTGTGGGCAACCGAAGTAGGCGCTAAAAGAATAATTTTTTCCATCCTTAGGTTCGTAAACGGTACATCCATGTACCACTGCTCCGCAGATCAACCTACGGGCTAACCCAGATGAGTACAGGTAAGCTGTAGAAGCCTGGATTTTATCTGATAGACAGTGTCAGATATGGAATGACGGGTTTCGACACTTAGCAGACATTAAATACTAAACCCCCTCAATCCCCCTTTGAAAAAAGGGGGAGGTAAAAAGGCTTTAGTCCCTCCCTTTTTGAAAGGGAGGTTAGGAGGGTTTGTTTTTTCTGTGTGTCCGCTAATGACAGAACTCAGTCATTCGTTCAATGAGTAAATCTGACACACTCCGCTAGTTCAAGTCTGAGCTAATACAGCGCAGTGGCACAATGATGTGCCGTTTCGGCTTCATAAAAAACATTCATCCCAATCTATGGGCTAAATCCAACCTTCTGGTATTTCTTTATCTTCAATTTTTTTTAGCAACAATATATTGCTGACGAATAACATCAATTATTTGCAATAAAATAAAACCTTTCCTGCTACCAAAAAAATAACTTGACAATATCTACGAGTGGGGTTAAGTTTTAATTACATCTTTTGGGAAAATATTCCCATTTAAGATCTAACCTCAAAAACAGGACATAGTTGGTTTTTAGTTGTGATGTCAATACACAAAATAATAACCAGACTTGACCAGGAGAAAACATGATGAAAAACAAGATTCTATTAATTTTATGTATGAGCATGCCGTTATTGTTGGTGGGTTGTGGAGCAAGTGATACCTCCTCGACTGAAACCAAATCTGGTATCAGCTCAGGCACTATCACTGGTTTTGGCAGTGTGTTCGTCAACGGGGTGAAATTCAATACCGACAACGCTACGGTCACTCGCGGTGATGACATTGTGAATAGTGAGCGTGATCTGGAAATCGGTATGGTTGTGCGAGTGGAGGGTGATATTGAGAACCGAGTTGCCAGCAGCATTAGCTTTAAAGAAGACGTAAAAGGGCCGGCAGACGGGCCTGCTATCGATGGCATACTGTCGGTAATGGGGCAAACCATTATTATAAATGCAGCCACTGTGCTTGATGATGAGCTTTTACTGTCTGATATCGTTGCAGGTGATATTCTTGAAATCAGCGGTCTGCGCAATGCTGATGATGATATTGTCGCCAGTTTTGTTGAAAAAAAGGCCAATCCAGCGAATGTCAGGCGCTACAGCGTGATTGGCAATGTGCGCGAACTGGATAGCAATGCAAAAACATTCAAAATTGATGAGCTGCTGGTTGATTACAGTGAAGCTATTGTCAATGATCTTGCTGGTGGTAACCCGGTCGATGGACAGCTGGTTGAAGTTAAAGATGATGATAAGAGCTATACAGGCATGTTTGAGCTTACAGCAAGCAAAGTTGAACCGCATAATCGACTGGGTGACGATGATCTTAACGATGTTGAAGTGGAAATCGAAAGCCTTGTGACCGAGGTGGTTTTAGCCACTGAATTTAAAATGGGTGACCTGACTGTGCAACACTCGCCCGGATCCACAGTTTATCTGTTTGGTATGGCGGCTAATATTATGGTCGGCACTCGTCTTGAAGTCGAAGGACGACTTGATGAAAATGGTGTTTTACAGGCAGACAAGATTAAATTCGAAGACAACGATGCTCGCATTCAGGCGAATGTAAATAGTGTCAATGTAGAGGAAGGCACCGTCACACTGCTTCTTGGTGTTGTTACGGTGAGTGTTACCGATACAACCGAAATGGAAGATAACCGTGATGATAAGCCTTCTTTTTCACTGTCTGACATTAGTGCGGGTGATTATCTGGAAATAAAAGGTTT
>CAZALW010000161.1:0-7410 GCA_964485705.1 uncultured Thiotrichaceae bacterium | reverse complement strand
TTTTGCGTGTTTCGCGGACTAACGCTTTTAATCTTTAATGTCTTCTAATGACCGTGCTCAGCCATTCACACGATCAGTAAACCTGATACGTTTTGTCGGGTTAAGTTTAGCCACTCTATCTAAATATCAATAACTTACATATTTTAACTACTTATTTAGTAATACCTGACTAAATTACTTGGTTTTATACTTGACTAAATTAGTAGGAATTAAGTAGACTTTCAACTTACTCCTCTTTTATGAGTTTTTAATATGCGTTTAACAACAAAAGGTCGTTATGCCGTTACAGCAGTACTGGATCTGGCCTTACACCAGGATAATGGTCCTGTTTCTTTAGCGGCCATTTCTGAGCGTCAACAAATTTCTCTTTCCTACCTGGAGCAGTTGTTCGCCAAATTACGTCGCAATAGTATTGTGAGCAGCACCCGAGGTCCTGGTGGCGGTTACAAGTTGACGAATAATGTCGATGAAGTCAGTGTGTCGGATATCATCCTGGCTGTAGATGAGACCTGTAAGGTGGTTGACTGCGATGAAAATGACGGTTGCCATGGCAGTTATCAGTGCTTAACACATGATCTATGGCAGGAACTCAGTAATGAAATTCGCACTTTTCTTGATGGCATTACATTATCAGAGATCATGTCGCAGGAAACGGTACATGATGTGAAAAAACGCCAGGATAAAGTCGTTGATAGCAGTATGGGTGGCAGTGTGAGTCGCAGTGTTAGTGCTTGATTTTGATGGCAGTGTATCTTGATAATAATGCAACAACGGCTTTAGATGAACAAGTTTTAGATGCGATGCTGCCTTATATGGGGGCGATAACTGGTAATCCATCGAGTGTGCATCGCTTTGGTCGATTGCAGAAAGATGCCATTGAACTGGCGCGAGAATCTGTTGCCAAGTTATTAGGTGCCAGAGCTGAGCAGGTGGTTTTTACCAGCGGTGGTACTGAATCAAATAACTTATTATTAAATGGCATGCATTTATCGAGTAAGACTCGGCATGCTGAGAATAGTGGCGGTAGACGTATTGCCATTAGTGCTATCGAACATATGTCGTTATTGGAGCCGGCACAACATCTGAATTTAGCCGTTGACATTATTGCCGTTGATGAAAACGGAAATATTAATTTATCGGCTGTTGAACAGGTGATGTCGCAGCAAACGTCACTAATATCAGTCATGGCTGCAAACAATGAAACGGGAGTCATACAGAATTTATCACCGTTAATTGATTTGGCATGTGAGAACAACTGTTTTTTTCATAGCGATGCATCACAGGCAGCAGGAAAAATACCGCTGAATTTTATTGACAGCGGGCTACATGCAATGACTGTCTCAGCACATAAATTATATGGCCCTGTCGGTGTCGGTGCGTTGGTGATAGATAAACGTTTACCACTAAAGAAAATACAGTTTGGCGGCACACAGGAAAAGAATTTACGCGCAGGCACTGAAAACGTTCCTGCCATTGTCGGCTTTGGTAAAGCGGCTGAATTAGCAAAAGCTGATTTGGGGCTAAGAAGTTTGCAAACACAAACATTGCGAGATGCCCTTGAACACGGATTAAAAAAAATTAGCGCAGTAAGTATTTTTGCACAATCATCGGCTCGTTTACCTAATACAGTACAGTTTGGTGTCGATGGATTTGATGGTGAAACCCTACTAATGCAATTAGATAAAAAAGTGATAGCAGTCTCCAGTGGTTCTGCATGCACAAGTGGTAAAACGGAACCCAGCCATGTTTTAAAAGCAATGAAGATACCCGATGCATTAGCACTCTCAGCGATACGAGTGAGCTTCGGAAAAAATAACATAATGTCAGATGTAGACGCTTTACTTGACGCATTAAAAGACATTATCGAAAAAAATCAGCAACGATGTTGATAAACACGGGCAGTGATGTTGGCTGCCAGTATTTAAGGCAATAAATAATAGTGAGATAGTAAAGTGAGTAAACAACAAATGACTAAAAACGTGAATGAACAAGCAATATATTTAGACTATTCAGCAACTACACCCATAGATGAACGTGTTGTTACTGAAATGCTTAAATTTATGGGACCCATGAGCAGTTTTGGTAATCCAGCATCACGTAGTCATCATTTTGGCTGGGAAGCAGAAGCTGCGGTTGAAGCAGCACGCAAACAGGTTGCTGATTTAGTGGGTGCCAATCCGAAAGAGATTATTTTCACTTCCGGTGCAACCGAATCAGATAATCTGGCGATTAAAGGCATTGCTCACTTTAATCACAAGCGCGGTAAACATATTGTTACCTGTAAAACAGAACACAAAGCGGTATTAGACAGTTGCCGTCAATTAGAGCGTGAAGGTTATGAAGTCACCTATCTTGATCCAAAACAAGATGGTTTGCTTGATCTTCAGGTTTTTGAAAATGCCTTGCGTGATGACACCACTTTAGTGTCTATCATGCATGTTAATAACGAAATTGGCGTGATTCAGGACATTGAAGCCATTGGAAAAATTTGCCGGGCTAGAAAAATTATTTTTCATGTGGATGCAGCGCAAAGTGCTGGCAAGGTTGAAATCAACCTGGAAGCGCTACCGGTTGACTTAATGAGTTTCTCAGCACATAAAATTTACGGTCCCAAGGGCATTGGTGCATTGTATGTACAAAGAAAACCACGGGTTCGATTAGAAGCGCAAATGCACGGTGGCGGTCATGAGCGTGGTATGCGTTCAGGCACTTTGGCAACGCACCAGATTGTTGGCATGGGCGAAGCATTTCAAATTGCAAAAGAAGAAATGGTAATGGAGAACAAGCGTTTATTAAAATTAAGAAATAAACTGTATGACGGTGTAAGCGATATGGAAGAAGTTTATATTAACGGCGATATTGATCAACGCATTGCCGGCAATATTAACATCAGCTTTAACTATGTCGAAGGTGAAAGCTTGTTAATGGCATTAAAAGAGCTGGCCATCTCAAGTGGCAGCGCCTGCACCTCGGCAAGCCTTGAGCCAAGTTATGTGTTACGCGCATTAGGTCGTAATGATGAGTTAGCACACAGTTCAATTCGTTTTACTATGGGACGCTATACCACGGAAGAAGAAATTGACCGAACCATCAAACATGTTCGCTTAGCGGTAGAAAAATTACGTGAATTATCGCCGCTTTGGGATATGTATAAAGACGGTATTGATATCAGTAGTATCGAATGGGCTGCGCATTGAATAAAAGTTATAAATTGTAAGTTAAAAGACTAAAAACATAAAACATAAGGTATTGGTATGGCATACGGTGAAAAAGTTTTAGATCATTATGAAAATCCTCGTAATGTGGGTAGTTTTGAAAATCAGGACAATATTGGCACCGGTATGGTCGGCGCGCCAGCTTGTGGTGATGTCATGAAACTGCAAATCAAAGTCAGTGAGGAAGGTGTTATCGAAGATGCAGTGTTTAAAACTTACGGTTGTGGTAGCGCAATTGCTTCCAGCTCACTGTTAACAGAATGGGTAAAAGGTAAAACACTGGATGAAGCGCAGGCAATCAAAAACACACAGATTGCAGAAGAACTTGCTTTACCGCCAGTTAAAATTCATTGTTCAGTGCTGGCAGAAGATGCAATTAATGCCGCGATTGCTGACTATAAACAGAAAAATATTTAATTTGTTTTATTGGATAAAATGAGAGTATCAACATGGCAATTACCTTAACCGAACCGGCAGCACAACGTGTAAAAACTTTCCTGGAAAATAGAGGCAAGGGTGTTGGTTTGCGCCTGGGTGTTAAAACCATGGGTTGTTCTGGCATGTCTTACGTGCTTGAATTTGTCGATGAAATTAATCCGGAGGATGCAGTGTTTGAAAATGCCGGGGTAAAAGTAATCGTCGATAAAAAGAGCCTGGTTTATCTTGATGGTACCGAACTTGATTACACTAAGGAAGGTTTGAATGAAGGCTTTAAGTTTAACAATCCAAAAGAAAAAGCAGCTTGTGGTTGTGGTGAGAGTTTCACTATTTAATTGCTAATTGCTAATTGCTAATTACTAATTACTAATTACTAGCTGGATGGTTTTGCTTGTTTTTTTTGGCTACTACTAACTGCGCCGCTTTTTGTAATCATTTTATAAACCCCAATAATACGTAACGCATTAGTAATTAGTAATTGGTAATTCGTAATTAATATTGAGTATAATCGTGTCTAAAGATATTCTTACCAGCAACTTTTTCGAGTTGTTTGCACTTCCTGTTTCATATTACGTGGATTTAAATAAAATTCAGCAACAGTATATGAAGTTGCAGAAACAGGTTCACCCCGATAAATTTGCAAATGGCTCTGCTTTGGAAAAACGAATTTCTATGCAACAGACCTCAGCGATTAACGAGGCGCAGGCAACATTAAAAGACCCAGTGTTAAGAGCCATTTATTTACTGAAATTAAAAGGCATAGATTTTAGCCTGGAAAATGAAACTACAATGGATATGGAGTTTTTAGTGCAACAGCTTGAAATGCGAGAGTCTTTAGAAAACATTAGAAAGGAAGCCGACCCATTGGATGCACTTGATTTAATTGCAAAAGAAGTAAAAGCTTCAAGTCAATCTATGATGGATAGTTTTGCACAAGCATTTAATGACGATAAGCTGGATGATGCACGAGAATGGATACGTAAGTTGCAATTTTTGCAAAAAGCAAAAAATGAAATTAATACATTAAGCGCTGAAATAGAAGATGAGCTGTTTAAATAATTAGTAATTACTAATTACTAATTACGAACCAAAGGATGGAATTGCTAATTAAAAAATCACAAAGTCAGATACAGAGGATAAATGCTAGTTATGAAACACAAACCGAGCAACATCGTTTTTCAATTAGTAATTAGTAATTAACAATTCGTAATTAACAAAGCAATGGCACTTATACAAATAGCAGAACCTGGAGCTTCAACCACTGCCCACCAGCATCGTCTTGCTGTGGGTATTGATTTAGGTACGACTAACTCACTGGTGGCGACCGTTCGTAGTGGAGTAGTCAACACATTAGTTGACTCTGAAGGTGCTCATTTATTGCCGTCTGTTGTTCATTATGGAGAAGACGGTGTGCATGTTGGCGCAAAGGCGATGCAGTACAGTGTGACTGATCCGTTTAATACCATCATTTCTATTAAACGTTTCATGGGCCGTGGCCTTGAAGATATATCGGTTAAAGAGGCACATTATTCATACACCTTTGCTGAAACACAAAGTGCGGTACCCAGAATTAAAACACGCGCTGGCGATGTAAGCGCGGTTGAAGTTTCTGCTGAAATATTAAAAACACTAAAACAGCGTGCCGTTGAAACCTTTAGTCTTGAAAATTCGGGTGATGAGTTAAGCGGTGCTGTCATTACCGTACCTGCTTATTTTGATGATGCCCAGCGACAGGCAACCAAGGATGCCGCAAAACTTGCCGGTATTAAGGTTTTACGGCTATTAAACGAGCCTACCGCTGCGGCTGTGGCTTATGGACTTGATACCGGTAACGAAGGCATAATTGCGGTTTTTGATCTTGGCGGTGGTACTTTTGATATTTCGATATTACGCTTAAATAAAGGTGTTTTTGAAGTTTTAGCAACCGGTGGTGATAGCGCATTAGGCGGCGATGACTTTGATTATGAAATTGCCCAATGGATTATAAAACAGAGGGTTGCAGACCAGACAAAAATGCCCTTAGCGGACAGACCGGAAAACAGACGCATAATTATGCAGCAGGCACGATTTGCGAAAGAAGCGTTGGCAAATACGACAAGTATTACCATCAATATAGATTTTGATGAGTCTCCATGGCAGCTTGAACTCGATCAAACAACCTTAAAAAAATTATTAACACCATTAATTAAAAAAACCTTGCTGTCCTGTCGACGTGCGCTGAGGGATGCTGACATTGATAAGGCTGATATTTCTGAAGTGGTGATGGTTGGCGGTTCAACTCGTACACTTGCAGTTCGGCAAATGGTTGCTGAATTTTTTGAGCGTGAACCATTAACCAATATTGATCCGGACAGGGTTGTCGCCACCGGTGCCGCATTACAGGCAGATGTACTTGTTGGTAATGAACCGGATAATGAAATGTTATTACTGGATGTCCTTTCGTTGTCACTGGGTATTGAAACCATGGGTGGACTGGTGGAAAAAGTGATTCATCGTAATACAGGGATTCCAGTTGCAAAGGCGCAGGATTTCACCACCTACAAAGATGGTCAGACCGCAATGGCTATTCATGTGCTACAGGGTGAACGCGAACTGGTTAGCGATAGTCGTTCACTGGCAAGGTTTGAATTACGCGGTTTTCCACCACAAGTTGCCGGTGCTGCGCGAATACGTGTCACCTTTCAGGTTGATGCGGATGGCCTGTTAATAGTAAGTGCGCGTGAAGAAAACAGTGGTATAGAAGCCAGTGTTGATGTCAAACCATCTTATGGTTTGAGTGATGCTGAAGTAGAAGCCATGTTACGAGAATCTATCGAACATGCAGAAGATGATATGGTCTTACGCAGCTTACGTGAGCAGCAAGTTGAGGCGATACGTGTGCTTGAAGCACTGGATTCAGCGATGGCAGCTGATGGTGAACAATTATTATCTTCTATATTATCAGCGCAGGAAAAAACGGAGATTATGTCTGCTCGACAGAGCCTGTTTGAACTGAAATCTGACTCAAATAAAGACAATATTAAACGGGCAATAAAAAAATTAGAAGCCACGTGTGAAAATTATGTTGCACAGCGGATGAATTCAAATATAAAAATTGCCATGCAGGGGCATTCCGTTGACGAATATGCTACCGAGGTAATATCAAGTCCTGTCGCAAAACTACAGGGTGAGGAGTCTAAATAGTGCCACAACTTATATTTTTACCGCATGAAGAATTATGCCCCGAGGGTTTGGTTATTGAAGCAGAATCGGGCACAACCATTTGCGATGCTGCGCTGAAAAATGATATCGAAATAGAACATGCCTGTGAGAAATCCTGTGCCTGTACTACCTGTCACGTTTATATTCGTGAAGGTATGGATTCATTAAACGAAAACACCGAGGACGAAGACGATATGCTGGACAAAGCATGGGGGCTGGATCCTGATTCACGTTTAAGTTGCCAGACGGTAATTGGTGATGTAGATCTGGTGATTGAAATTCCGAAATATACCATTAACATGGTTTCTGAAAACCACTAGGAAGCAAAACGATGAGTTTAAAATGGGTAGATAGCCTTGATTGTGCCATCGAACTGGATGAAAAATATCCTGATGTTGATCCAAAATTGGTGAATTTTGTAGAATTGCGTCAGTGGATTCTGGATCTGGATGATTTTGATGATGATCCTGAGCACTCTGGCGAACGGATACTGGAGGCTGTGCAATTGGCGTGGATTGCTGAAAAGGAAGATTAAAAAATATTTAGTTCCGAAAGC
>CAZALW010000160.1:0-7466 GCA_964485705.1 uncultured Thiotrichaceae bacterium | reverse complement strand
AGCACGACTGGAACATCTGGCACTTAAAACATCAACTGTTTTTACTAAAGACGCGTTATTGCCGACCCATTTTTGCCAGGCATTTAATGATGCATTGAGTGATAATTTTGATAATATTAATAAAAAAATATTGTTTGCTATGTTTGAGATTGAAGTCACTAACAAACTTGAGGCTTTATACGATTCCATCAACAACCGTCTGATTGATGCTGACATTCTGCCGCAAATAAAGCTGCATTCAAAAAAACAGCAAGCATCTAGCTCGCTACCCGGAAACCAGCCTGGTAGCGATGTGAATCCGGAAAATGAAATGCACAATGATTTTTCTGATGGCCATGCGGGTTCTCCGGAAACGGGTGCTTCAGGTTTGCCAGGCGGTGGCATGAGTGGAGGCAACATGGGTGGTTTTGCGATGACCGCTGTGCCTGGTGGCGGCTACCACAATACTATGCAAAGTTCGCTGCAATCTCAATCAGGCGGTAGGCGCGAGGGTGATAATGCCCAGGATTCAGCTACCAATGCCGGCCATTATGCTAACAGGAGTACATCTGGTAACACTGAATACCAGCATTATACTGCTGGTATGCCTGCTGAGCAGGTTGGTCGCGTTTTAGGGAACTACATCGGTGGCATGCCCTTTACGCCAGGCAATGCAGAAAAGTCATCAGTTGACCATGGTAATTTTTTCCCTGAAGCCACCACTCAGCATTTTGGTCACCAGGAAATCATTCATGCCTTATCTGGCATTCAAAATCTACCGCAATTTACCCAGCCGGAGCAAGGTCGATTTGATGCAGAAGCCATCAAGCAGGCTGTGCTTGCAGAGATTGCAAAATCCTCCGGTGGTGCTGTTAGCAAACGCATTAATAAAATTGCCGAAAAAACCATTGATTTTATTGAGCTGATTTTTGATGCGATTGTCGATGATGATGAAATTTCAGATGCCATTAAAACGCTGCTGTTACGGTTACAAATTCCAGTTATTAAAGCGTCAATGGCTGATCAGGAATTCTTTATCTACGATGACCACCCTGCACGTGTACTACTTGACACCATTGCTGATGCTGGTGCCGGCATCACTGAGCACAGTGATGCGATGTACAAAAATCTGGATAAAATTATTTCTGATATATTGGCTGAGTACGATATAACCACGGAGACCTTCCAGAGCGCACTGGATAATCTCAACATCATCATCGAAGAACAGGAAGCGATTGCCCGCACCATCGAACAGGAAGAACAACAACAACTATTACGCAAACATGCACGCGCCACTGTGCTAAAAATGTTACGTGCAACCACTACTGGTAAAAGTTTACCAGAGGCCGTACACCCGCTCATACTCAAGCGCTGGCCAACATTAATGTTTAACCACTACCTGAAAAAAGGTAAAGAAAATGACGGTTGGGTAGATTTAGCCTTAACCTTACGACATATCGTAGACAGCGTTCAGCCCATTGATTCACCAGAACAGCTTGCAAAATTGATGGCTGAAAAGGACGAGCTACTGGTGCAAACAGAAAACTATTTGAACATCACCAGCAAATCAAAAAAAGATGTTAAGAGTATTGTGGCAGTGTATGAAGAAACCTTACAGTCACATATTAATGATGCTAATTTTAGCGCAGAAGAAGTTAGTATCGCTGGAGAAATAATTAGTAATGCGCCACCGGTAGCAGAACGTCCCTTCTTTGATGCTAGCGACGAGAAACAGGATGTTCCCGCCAATGTTATGCCGGGTATGTGGTTTCAGGTTTATATGGGCGATGATAAAGCAGCCAGGCGCTGCAAACTATCCGTCATTATCGTTGAAGACGCAAACTTAATGTTTGTTAATCACAAAGGTGAGTTGGTAACCGAGAAATCTTTTGATGAATTTAATGAAGAAGTGGCTAATGACGCAACAAAAATGATTATGGGTCATTCTGCATTTGACCATGCCTTTAAGACGGTGGTTAATCGCTTGAATTAGAAAAAAGCCTGGCTCACACTGCAACTCTGCGGTAGAGGTAAAAAAAATAAAAAACCAAACCGGTATTATAAAATATATCTTCTCAATAAGGCGGGACAGTCTATCGTTTTGACAAGTAATGTTAAAAGCATATTGGAAACGGGGCTTTAGCCCCGTCACCTGCCTTAGTCAGGTTAGCGGGACTAAAGTCCCGCCTCCGAATCACCTTACGCTTAACTTATATTGATCGCTGTCCCGACTTATTGAGAAGCATCTCAGCCCGTCCCGACCAACCATCTATAAGTAACTTAAGGAGCCTACTTAGCGTATTATTTTTTAGTCCGCAAATAACGCAAATGTAAAAAAATAAACTTTGTGTTGTTTTTTTCGCGTTTTTTGCGTTATTCGCGGACTATGTTTTTAAGTTACTTAGAAGTTATAAAATATAACCCCGTTCATCATGCTGGTTAATATCCAGACCTTCAGTTTCCTGCTCATCACTAACGCGTAAGCCAAGTAATTTATCGACCACCTTCAAAATAACAAAGGTAACAATTGCGGTAAATGTGATAACAGCGATAATGCCAATCAGTTGCACACTTACCTGCGAGCCCATGTCCATACCGTTGGCATAACCAATGCCACCCAAACCAGCGGCAACAAAGATACCGGCAAAAATAGTCCCTAAGATGCCGCCGACACCGTGTACTGGAAACACATCCAGAGAGTCATCGATTTTAAGTTTCTGCTTGATAAATGCAGTAGCAAAAAAGCATACAATACCAGCACTAAAACCAATGATTAAAGCGGCCATCGGGCCAACAAAGCCCGAAGCCGGTGTAATGGTGCCTAAGCCTGCCACCATGCCTGTTACCGTGCCCAGAGCACTGGGTTTACCGTATTTGATCCATTCCATTAATGCCCAGGTTAAGGCACCACAGGCTGCGCTGATATGGGTAACCAGTATGGCCATGCCGGCATCGCCATTCGCCATCAAGGCACTGCCGCCATTAAAACCAAACCAGCCAACCCACAGCATAGCTGCACCGGTAACCGTCATGGTCATATTATGTGGCATCATCGGTGTCGTCGGGAAACCATTACGACTGCCCATTACCATGGCGGTCACTAAAGCCGATACCCCACAGGTAACATGTACCACTGTACCGCCGGCAAAATCGAGTAGTCCCATTTGTGCTAACCAGCCTCCGCCCCATACCCAGTGTGCAACAGGGAAATAAACAGCGCTGACCCAGAGAACACTGAACAACAACATTGAGGAAAATTTCATGCGCTCGGCAAAGCCACCAACAATCAATGCCGTGGTAATAATGGCAAAGGTCAGCTGAAACATAACAAACGTAGTTTCAGGCAAAGTACCACTTAGTGAGTCACGCGTGACATTGGCTAAAAAAGCATTGTCCAGTCCGCCTATCCAGGCATTCATGCTGCCGCCATTACCAAAAGCCAGGCTATAACCATAAATTACCCAGATAATACTGACAACGCATGCAATGCTAAAACACTGCATTAACACCGACAGCACATTTTTAGAGCGAACCAGGCCGCCATAAAACAATGCCAGTCCGGGTAAGGTCATAAACAAAACCAGTGCGGTTGAGGTGAGTATCCAGGCAGTATCACCACTATCAAGTGTGTCTGCCTGTGCCATGACTGGCATAAACAGCAGAGCAAGTGTCGCCATCAAAAAATTAAAGTATTTCATAGTTTTTTCTCTCAACTATTAACTATTAACTGTTCATTATTCACTGCTTCTAAAGTGCTTCACTACCAGACTCACCGGTGCGTATACGGATCGCCTGCTCAACATTTAACACAAAGATTTTGCCGTCACCAATTTTTCCGGTATTAGCCGCTTTACTAACGGCTTCAATCACCTTTTCGACTTGATCGTCATCAACCGCGGTTTCAATTTTTACCTTGGGTAAAAAATCAACCACATACTCTGCACCGCGATATAGTTCAGTATGACCCTTTTGTCGTCCGAAGCCTTTTACTTCTGACACTGTAATTCCCGTTACACCAACTTCAGATAATGCCTCACGCACATCATCGAGCTTAAAGGGTTTGATAATTGCTGTGATTAGTTTCATTTTTACTCCTGATAATGGACTGTTTTTTATAACGATTGGATTCGGCAGCCTTTTTACCATAACTCAGGGATGCTATGTAGCAAAAGCTCAAAAAATATTTTATCTGTGGATAAAATATTTTGAGGAAATAGGCATCTGGAAAAATAAGGCAAAAAAAAGGTCGAGTACCGAAGTACTCGACCAAATACAATAGAGCAGGAGTTTAGTCTATTATTTATTTGCTAGTAAATTCAGGGTAGGCTTCGAGGCCACATTCACCTATATCAACGCCTTCATACTCTTCCTCGGCAGATACTCGAATGCCCATGACCATTTTCAGCACAAACCATACAGCGAAGCTAGTGCCAAACACCCAGGCAAAGATAGTGCCGGCACCAATTAACTGACCCGAGAAACTAACGCCTGAGTTGGTTAATGGAACTAACATCAAACCAAGGAAACCACAGGTGCCGTGTACAGAAATAGCGCCCACGGGATCGTCAATTCTCAGTTTGTCGAGCAATACGATTGAGAACACAACCAGTACACCACCCATTGCACCAAACAGTGTTGCTACTAATGGTGTTGGTGTGGAAGGCTCTGCAGTAATGGCTACCAGTCCGGCTAATGCGCCGTTTAACAGCATGGTTAAATCAGCTTTACCAAATAATAAACGTGCTGCAATTAAGGCTGCCATTGCGCCACCCGCTGCAGCTGCATTGGTATTTAAGAACACCATGGCAACTTGATTCGCACTGTTAATATCGCCCAGTTTTAACACCGAACCACCATTGAAACCGAACCAGCCCATCCATAAGATGAAGGTACCTAGTGTGGCTAAAGGCAGGTTGGCACCTGGTATAGGGTTAACTTTGCCATTGGCACCGTATTTACCTTTACGAGCACCAAGCAGCAATACACCGGCTAAAGCCGCAGATGCACCGGCCATATGTACAATGCCAGAGCCAGCAAAGTCAGAGAAGCCAAGATCGCCCAGGGTATATAAACCAAAAACAGCTTCACTACCCCAGGTCCAGGAGCCTTGCATAGGATAGATAACGCCCGTCATCACTACAGCAAATAGCAGAAAGCTCCATAACTTCATACGTTCTGCTACCGCGCCAGAAACAATTGACATGGCTGTTGCCACAAAAACTACCTGAAAGAAGAAGTCTGCGCCATTTGCATAAACAGAGTCGCCACCAAAACCGGCTTCTTTTGACTCAGCCAGTACCGTTGCTGTTAAAACATCAGCACTTGCAGCGCCATCGAGCGCTATGCCACTTAGCATAAAATTACCGCCGTACATAATTGCGTAGCCGCAAACCATATACATGATGCAGGAAATGGCAAACAGCGCCACGTTTTTGGTTAAAATTTCAGCGGTATTTTTAGAACGAACCAGACCGGCTTCTAACATCGAGAAACCAGCCGCCATCCACATAACTAATGCGCCGCATACCAGAAAATAAAAGGTATCGAGCGCATATTGTAATTCGAGAATTTGATCTGCACTTATTTGATCCACGTTGAGATCCTCCTAATGTGTGTGTTTTTACAGTGCTTCAGTACCGGTTTCACCGGTACGAATACGCACAACCTGTTCAATCGTTGTCACAAAAATTTTGCCATCGCCGATTTTTCCGGTATTGGCTGCGTCACGAATAGCGTCCACCACTTTGTCAGCTATATCAGCACTAACGGCTACTTCAACTTTAACTTTTGGCAAAAAATCAACCACATATTCAGCACCACGATATAACTCGGTGTGGCCTTTTTGGCGGCCGAAACCTTTTACTTCAGTTACCGTAATACCCTGCACACCCATTTCAGATAATGCTTCTCGCACATCGTCGAGTTTGAAAGGTTTAATGATTGCAGTAATCATTTTCATGTGAATTACCTCTATAGTTTTCCCGAACCCGATTTATATAAATAAGATCGGGTTCGGGGTTTAAATTGGTTTAATTAAAAAAGTTTAAACCTGTTAGTTTGAAAAAATATTCTGGCTATACCATCAGGTATTAAATTTTTTAATCCGATAAATATTTGTTGTTGTTACCAGGCTGGATTAGATATCCCAGGCTTTTGCCCATGTTGCAACAATGCGGACATTATCGGCATTACCACCTTCAACATCGTTCTTTTCAACTGATACCGTTACTTCACCACTGGTGAGGCTTACGCCATAATGTATGTAATCCAGTGCTTGTGTGGCACTATCGTTATCAAACATGTAGGTGCCAGCAAAAAGACTGGTTTCAAAAGGACCTATTGAATAATCATAAGCTGCATTTAAATACAGATCGCCTTCATCAAACGCGCCTCCTGTATTAGCGCTTGCAGAATCAACTGTTGTGGCAATGCCTGCTGAGAAACCGCCAAACGAGGCGTTTAAATATACTTCAGTGAAGTTTGTGTTTGGTGCAAGCGTATAAGCATAAACAATGGCACCAACGTCATAACCAAAATCACCCGCCTCGCCTGCGAAACCAATGTAGAAATCAGTTTCCTGACCGATAACCAACGAGCCTACCCAGGTACCTGCATATACTCCAGATTCGCCAGACCAGTCGACACCGCCTTGTACAGAAGCAGTATCTGATGACTGAGAAACGCCACGCCAGATGTAGTTTGATGTCGCTGCGGCATTTACCGATGCATCCGCCATAGCAACACCACTAGTTACAACCGCACTTGTTAAAACAGCAGCAACTGCAGTTGCCAGAACAATAGATTTTTTCATAAGATTTGACCCCTAAATGTAATGTAAGAAATAAACAGTTTTTATGGAAAACATACCTGTCAAATGCAGAAACTGTGCCAATTTCAATATGTATAATAAAATCAATAGCTAACAGTGAAAAATATTTTTCAGGAGGATAATGTTTGCTGTAGTTGCACCAATATGGCGCATGAAAGGGGCGGTGGTTTTATTTTGGTGCATGATTCTATACATGATTATATGCAATTATTGACTTACAATAGTGTCACCATTTTCAATATTATTTTAAAGCGGTCTTATAAATATGAATCCAGCACTTGATGAATTAACCAAACGCATCAGCTCACTTATTCCGGGCGATGTAAAACACCTGCAGGGCGACATTGAAAACAATGTGCACAGCCTGTTACAGGCAACACTTAGCAAGATGAATCTGGTTACGCGCGAAGAATTCGATATACAATCTGCGGTATTGCAGCGCACCAGAGAAAAACTTGAACAACTGGAAAAACAGGTGGAGCAGTTGCAGGAAAAATAACCGTAATGCGATTAGTCTACGGTCACAATATCTGATAAACAAAATCAGAACTTGAATGCCTGCTAACGACACTTAACGGACGTTGGAAAAGCTGAAAAACATTGAGTCCGCGAAGAACGCAAAAGACGCGAAAAAAGCAAAGAAAATATTTTTGTTTTT
>CAZALW010000159.1:0-7480 GCA_964485705.1 uncultured Thiotrichaceae bacterium | reverse complement strand
AAGCTAACCTGTACTAATTGACCGTAAGGCTTGACCATATAACCCCAAGTGTTTTAGCTTTATTTTTTCATAAACAAAGCAAACACGAAGGCGCTTATTTGACAGTAACACTAGAATATAATTACTAATATGGCTTTCCAGTTTAGGACTATTAGTCTAATTTTGAATTGACTATTATTCCAACCAGTTTGTCTGGCGGCAATAGCAAGTAGGAACCACCTGATTCCATCTCGAACTCAGAAGTGAAACTACTTAGCGCCAATGGTAGTGTGGGGTCTCCCCATGTGAGAGTAGGACACCGCCAGGCTTTAATACCAAATACCTGACCAGAAATGGTCGGGTATTTTTTTGCCTGATATATATTGGCAGAGAAAAATTTTTACTGTTGAATACCCTGTTCCACAGGGGACAAGATTTGTCTCTGGTTGAAATAATAGGCTATGTCACCGTTAAGTGTTGAATTTTTGTAGCTATCAAGATTAGCTTAAAAAAGGATGCAGATCATTGATTTATCAGGTCGCTGTAAATACGTCCATGTAAGCTCCACTGCAACATCCATGTTGCAGAGGCCTGATAAATTAATGACCTACATCCTAAGCATGGTGATAGGCTAAATATTTACAAAAATTCAACACTTAACGGTGACATAGCCAAATAATATGAATAGAAAAAATATTTCTATCTTTTTTGTTAAACTAGCATATCCTTGTGACAGTAATCGTGCGAAGTTCCTTTAACAAAAGACATTCTCAGCTTCATCGTTATAGCCTCTTCTGTTAATATTAGCGACCATGATTACTTACCCGAATATTGACCCGGTTGCGCTTTCCATAGGCTCACTAAAAATACATTGGTACGGTTTAATGTACCTTGTTGGTTTTATTGGTGCCTGGTTTTACGGGGTGCAGCGTACTAAGCGTAAAGACATCAATTGGACACGTAAACAGGTGGAAGATGTGATTTTCTACGGTGCCATGGGTGTTATTCTTGGTGCAAGACTCGGTTATACCCTGTTTTATAGCTTCTCATCTTTTATCGAGAATCCGATTTCAATCTTTTATATCTGGCAAGGCGGCATGTCATTTCATGGCGGCATGTTGGGTGTGTTTATCGCACTTTACATATTTGCTCGCAAAAATAGTAAAACTTTTTTCCAGGTATCGGATTTTATTGCACCCTGGGTGCCGATTGGTCTGGGTGCAGGACGCATGGGTAACTTTATAAATGTGGAGTTATGGGGTCGGCCAATGGAAACGATTATGCCCTGGGCTTTTGATTACGGTGATCATATTGCACGACACCCATCCTCCTTATATCAGGCGCTCAGCGAAGGGTTGTTGTTGTTTTTAATCTTGTGGTGGTACTCATCTAAACCACGGCCATTGATGGCAATATCCGCTGTGTTTATGTTCTGCTATGGCAGTTTCCGTTTTATCACCGAGTTTTTCAGAACGCCGGACTCACATTTAGGTTTTATTGCTTTTGACTGGTTAACCATGGGACAAATGCTGTCACTGCCGATGATAATATTTGGCGTTGTTGTTTTCTATATGGCACATAAAAATGGCGGTATGGGCAAACCTGTCAATGATTCGAGTAGAGTGAAAAAATGAAGCAATATCAGGACTTAATGCGGCATGTACGGGATAATGGCACAAAAAAAGAAGACAGAACTGGCACCGGCACCTTGTCTGTGTTTGGTCATCAAATGCGTTTTGATTTGAGCGAGGGTTTCCCACTGGTGACAACCAAAAAATGTCACCTTAAGTCGATCATTCATGAGCTGCTCTGGTTTTTAAGTGGTGATACTAACATCAAATATTTACAGGATAATGGGGTGCGCATCTGGAATGAATGGGCTGATGAAGACGGTAACCTGGGCCCGGTTTATGGAAGTCAATGGCGATCATGGCCCAGAATTACTAAGAGCGGGGCCAACGGCACACATATTGATCAAATCAGTCAGGTCATTGAGCAAATAAAAAACACTCCTGATTCACGTCGTATGATTGTTAGTGCCTGGAATGTCGGTGAAATAGAAAATATGGCATTGCCTCCCTGTCACATGATTTTTCAGTTTTATGTGGCTGATGGAAAACTTTCCTGTCAGTTATATCAGCGTAGTGCTGATATTTTTCTGGGCGTTCCCTTTAATATCGCCTCCTACGCATTGCTTACCATGATGGTTGCGCAAGTTTGTAAACTTGAACCCGGCGATTTTGTGCATACTCTCGGCGATGCGCATTTATATTCCAATCACCTTGAGCAAGCTAATGAGCAGTTAAGTCGCAAGCCTTTTCCATTACCTGTGATGAAAATTAACCCTGAGGTTCAGTCAATCTTTGATTTTAAATTTGAAGATTTTGAGCTGGTTGGCTATGAATCGCACCCGCATATCAAGGCAACGGTTGCGATTTAATTTTAAAAACTAATTTATCTGTGAATAAAAAATCTTTTCATCTTATTAGATTTGTTAACGTGGTTATTGAAACGTGATTATTTCAATCATCGCTGCCATGGATCGTAATCGCCTGATCGGCAATAACAATCAGCTGCCCTGGCATTTACCTGCTGATTTCTCACACTTTAAGTCAGTCACCATGGGCAAGCCCATTGTCATGGGTCGTAAAACATTTGACTCCATCGGTAAGCCGTTACCTGGCCGAACAAATATTGTATTAAGCAGAAATCCTGATAACTGCTTTGAGGGTGTGATTTGTGTCAACAGCTTTGCTGATGCGGTGGCTGTGGTATCGGATGCAGATGAAATAATGGTGATTGGCGGTAGTGCGATTTATCAGATGTTATTGCCGCAGATAAATCGTATGTATTTGACCTATGTCGATGCTGAATTTGTGGGTGATGCCTGGTTTCCTGATATTAATGAAGATCTATGGCTTGAAATAGAATCTGTTACGCTTCTGGCAAATGATAATAATGCCTACAGTTGTCGTTTTGTTACCTTAGAAAAAATAGCAAGAAAAGTATAAAGGGTCTCTCTAAAATAATACTGAACTCCTGCTGGTGTTGTCTGTCACAGTAAGTGCAATAAATTTGCAGACTCCCGTATAAGAGCACCTGTTCACCAGACTGGTGTTCTTTTTTTTGTATTTGTGTAAATATTTAGATATTAGTTGAGGTTCGCACCGTCCTGACTGACATGGAAGTAGGAAACTTGGGGTCGCTTTAATTTTGTTTCATTAGTTTACCTGATTAGCCATGAAAACTAGCTATATTTATATTTTCATTGTAAAACAACAGCTTAACTTGCTACTGTCATCTCGACCAGAGGGAGAGATCTTGAGCCACCGTGGTATAAGATCTCTCCTTCTGGTCGAGATGACAGCAATAAAAATGATTTTGTGAACCAAGGCCTTTAAGTTAGGCTGAATATTATGGCTAATCAGGTTAGTTTATAAATACTTTTCTGGTGGTTTTTGCGCGCAGGGGCAGTTAAGTTGTTTGTAGACAAAAGGTTTTTCATCAATTCTCATTGCGGTTAAAACCCCTCCCCATAAACATCCTGAATCAATGGCATAGGCATTGTTTATGCTTGTTAAACCAGCGTGTGGCAGGGTAGACCAGTGACCGAAAATAATGGTGTCATGTTGAGATACCCTGCCCGGTACTTCATACCACGGAACCAAATTTTTTGCCTGACTGCCAGGTGGGCCTTTAGCATTTAATGCGGCTTTTCCATATTTATCACAATAACGCAATCTGGTCAGTGTATTGGTGATGTAACGGTATCGTGACCAACCAGATAATTTATTACTCCATCGTGAAGGCTTGTCGCCATACATGTGTTTATAAAAATTGATATGTTGTTTGCTTCGTAAAATTTTTTCTACTTCAGCTGCAAGTTTTAGTGCTTTGTTGATGCTCCAGTGTGGGTGAATGCCAGCATGCAGCAGGGTAATATTAGTTTTGTTGTCGTGGTGAAGTATTGCTTGCTGGCGTAACCAGTTAAGTAACTCCAGTGAATCTTTAGCCTGTAACAGTTCGTTAAAGGTATCTTTCTTGCCGGGCTTTTTATGACTAAAAGCGGTCGCTAACAGGTGCAGGTCGTGGTTGCCTAAAACAGAAATAGCGTTGCCTTCAAGGGATTTTATAAAACGCAGTGTATCCAGCGATTTGGGTCCACGATTAACTAGATCACCGCAAAACCAGAGTTGGTCGCGGTCAGAATTAAAATTTATTTGAGCTAAAAGCATTTTTAGCTCATCAAAACATCCCTGCACATCACCAATGGCATATGTCGCCATAAATTACTCTCCTGAGAAGGTTTTAAGTTTTATGTTTTAAGTTTTCGCGCGTTTGTGCGTGACCATGGAGGGAGGCGATATCTTGAGACATGTTAGAAGCTTAAAACATATAACTTAAAACTTATAATTTTTCCAACTCTATCAGCCTGAACCAACCCTTAGCAAGCGCAGGTTGATTGTGAATGATTTTGAGTTGCGGACAGTTACTTAATGCCTCTTCAAAGACAACATCGGTACGTGTGGCAATATGTCGAATGACAATGTTGAGCAAGCGTCTGACTATAGCAAGTTGTCCGGGTTTGAGGAATTTATCAAAGATATATATTTTACCGCCGGGTTTTAACACACGACATGCCTCCAGTAAGGCAAGTTCAGGTTTAGGTACCACTGCGAGTATTAAATGCATAATAACAGCATCAAATGAATTATCCTCAAAAGGTAAAGCCTGGCTATCAGCTAACTCAAAGTTAATATCAAGAGGTGTGGTGGATGAGTATTCGTGGGCGCGTTTTTTTGCGCGCTGTAACATGGCAGGTGTAATATCAGTGCCAATGTAACTGGCTTTTACAGGTAGGTGCGGAATGTCCAGGCCGCTGCCTATACCACTAATAAGAATTTTTTTATGCGGTGAATCTTTAATTCGTAAAAGGCTTTCTATGCGGTAGCGATCCAGAGGGCCGGAGACGAGTTTGTCGTAGAATGGAGCTAATAAAGTGTAACTGTGTTTTAACGACATAATGGTGGTGAGAGCTTTTAAAGGCTATTATGGGGACAGTACAATGCGTCGCCTGATTGGTTTAGTGTGGTGCTAGTTAGTGTAGTGTATGGGGCGCAGCTAGCTGAAAGACCGGGATTTTTGCATCAAATTTTTCACCTGAATCAGTAAGCATCTGGTAGCTGCCATGCATGGTGCCAAAAGGCGTGTTCATAAATGTGCCTGATGTGTACTGAAAACCTTCTCCTGGTCGTAAATGGGGCTGTTCACCAATGACACCCGCTCCTTTTACTTCTTGAATAAGTCCATCGCCGTCAGTGATGATCCAGTGACGGGTTAATAATTTTGCTGGTACCGAGCCATTATTACGGATAGTAACCGTATATGAAAACACATAATGATTATTTGTTGGGTCTGACTGTTCAGCAATATAAGCAGGTTGAACTTGAATATCTATTTTGTTCATAGCAGTCTCCACCGTGCTTAATAGTTTAAGTTTGGATTTATTATATCATTAGTCTACTACAATATTTGCTCAACTAATAAGAGGCTATTGATAGTTACTTCAATGACTTACTGAGAAGCTGCATCACACTTAACTTATTTGCCTTGGTTTCAGGCTGTAATGACTTTATAAAGTTCAACAAAATTAGCGACTGAAAGCTCTTCAGCGCGACAGGAGGGTGATAGACCTGCTTGCTCAATCTGTTGTGCAGAGCAGGTTTTTTTGAGGGTGTTTTTTAATGTTTTTCGACGTTGAGAAAAGGCCTGGCGCACAAGTGTTTCATATTGTGAAAAATCCTTAATTTTATCTTCAAATTGTGGATTGGGCAGTAAGCGCAGGATGGCAGAATCAACTTTGGGTGCGGGTTCAAAAGCGTAAGGAGGCACTTCAAACAAAGCCTGCGTGCTGCAATAGGTTTGCAACATGACGCTTAGTCGCCCGTAATTTTTTATGCCGGGTGTTGCCACAATACGGTCAACAACTTCCTTTTGTAACATAAAGTGCATGTCCTGAATGATGCTTCTGTTTTTCAATAGAAGAAATAATACCGGTGTTGAAATGTTATATGGCAGATTGCCGACAATACGCAGTTTTTTTGTCGTATTTTGTTGTGTGTGAAAGCTTGAAAAATTAAATTTTAGAACATCGGCTTCATGAATAACGAGCTTGTCTTTATTTGAAACATCTGAAAATACACAGTTTCTCATCAGTTTGGGAATGATGTCGCGATCCAGTTCAATAACATTAAGCTTGTCCAGGCGGGATAATAGTGGTTTCGTCATCGCCCCCAGACCGGGGCCAATTTCAATCATCAGATCGTCGTGTTGTGGCTGAATGCTGTCAACAATTTGGTTGATAACTGAGTGATCAACCAGAAAATTTTGACCGAATCGTTTTCTTGCCCGGTGAGTGGTGACCTTGTTCATCTGTCTTTTGCTTCGGTGGCGTGTTGTAGTGTGGCAAGTAATTTATCCATAGCGTCCGCCAGTTCAATACCAACTTGAATATGGTCGACATTGTGCTCTGACATTTGCTGTTCTGCGTGTGCAGCCAGCTTTTGTAACTCAGCTGCTTCCAGAAAACCGGCCATTCCCTTTAGGCTGTGAGCAATTAAGTGCAGGGTCTCGACATCTTTATCCAACACGGCCTGGCGCAGTTTTTCAGGTGTTTGATGGTGTGTGCGCAGGGTTGTGGCGATTAGTTTTTTGATCAGGGCGTCACGTCCCTGATAACGGTTGTGCAATGCAGGCCAGTCAATGACGTTATCTGCCTGCTTTGGTAACGGATGATTATTTTCATTATTATGTTTCCTGTTTTTGGTGCTGACCGTTAATTTATTTTTTTCGGAAGCCGTTGAGTGGCGACTGACAGAAGTATGTTTCTGGATGGCAACCACTAATTCATCCCTATCTACAGGTTTGGTAATATGCTCTACCATACCACTGGCAATACACCGTTCTTTTTCACTAGCCAATGCGTGTGCTGTTAAACCTATAACGGGCAAAGACGGGGCAATTTTGAGTAATTTCTGTGTTGCCTCATGGCCATCCATAACCGGCATCTGGATGTCCATCAGCACAATATCAAAGGTGTTAGCTCCCTGTTCTTCTAATAAATCCAGTATCTGCTGCCCGTTTTTGACAAATGAGACATGGGCTCCCTCCTGAATCAGCATATCATCCAGTACCAGGCGGTTAACCTCTATGTCCTCAGCAACCAGTATGTTAATGCCTTGCAGAGCTTGTTCGTTGCCCGATACAGTCTTTATGGTGGCATCAATGATGGCAGTTGCCGGTTTAAGCTTCAGGCTCAAAATAAATGTGCTGCCTGCGCCTGAACGGCTTTTTGCCCGCAGGTCACCGCCCATCATGAGCGCCAGGCTGAAGCTGATTGAGAGTCCCAGGCCTGTGCCTCCGTAGCGGCGTGTGGTTGAGCTATCTGCCTGTTCAAATGGCTGGAATAACTGTGTTAGCTGTGTTTCGGTCATTCCAATAC
>CAZALW010000158.1:0-7488 GCA_964485705.1 uncultured Thiotrichaceae bacterium | reverse complement strand
ATATTGAAGAACGTGGCAGTATCACCATTCTTGATACCGCACTGGACGATACCGGTTCAAAAATGGATGAAGTAATATACGAAGAGTTTAAAGGTACGGGTAATATGGAGATTCACCTTGATCGCCGTATTACAGAAAAACGTATCTTCCCGGCAATTAATATCAATCGCTCTGGTACTCGCCGTGAAGAATTACTCACCAAACCGGATGAGTTGCAGAAGATGTGGATATTACGTCGTTTATTGCAGCCCATGGATGAAATTGGTGCTATTGAATTCCTCATGGGTAAATTACAGGCAACCAAAACCAATGCTGAGTTTTTTGATTCTATGAAGGGATGAGTAGTGGCACATGGATGTGGCGTTTACGAACCAAAGGATGGAAAAAACAATGAATAGTGAATAGTGAATAGTGAAAAAACAACAAGCGTATTTTTTATTGTTTTTATGCTGTTTTTTATTTGTTAGTGGAACTGTATTTGCTGGTGAGGTGCGTGTAGCTGTTGCCAGTAATTTTAAATCTGCATTACAAAAAATTAGTGTTGATTTCAAACAAGCCACAGGTCACGATTTAAAAATAAGCAGTGGCTCCAGTGGTAAATTGTTTGCACAGATTAAACATGGTGCGCCTTTTGATATTTTTTTGTCGGCCGATGAAAAACTTCCCCTCCTGTTAATTAAAGATGAAATAGCCAGTAGCGAAAGCGCTTATGTCTATGCCCTTGGTAAACTGGTATTTGTTTCTAATATTGAAGTCAGTGGTGCTTGCGAAGAGGCGATAAACTCAAAATATCTGAAGCATTTAGCGATTGCCAATCCCAAAATCGCGCCTTATGGATTGGCGGCTAAACAGGTATTGCAAAAGCTGAGTTTATGGCAACAACTACAGCCTCGTATTGTCATGGGTGAAAACATAGCGCAGACATTCAAGTTTGTTTCCACAAAAAATGCAGGTGCAGGTTTTGTTTCTCAATCCATGCTCAACATGGATAAGTCAATTGAGTACGCCTGCACCTGGTCTGTACCTAAGAATATGTACGCCCCGATCAAGCAAAAAATGGTGTTATTAAATAAAGCCAAAGATAAACCTGCAGCACAAATGTTTATTCAATATATGCGTTCAACAGCAGCAAAGGTAATTATTAAGGCATCTGGCTATGATGTATTGTGATTTCCTTATTTCAATAAAGTCTTAAACAACACATAATGTTCCCGGGATTTGAAGCTTTATTATTAACCGCAAAACTAGCTGCTGTTACCACAATAATACTGCTTATTATTGGCACTCCGCTGGCGTGGTGGTTGGCGAATACAAAAGTAAAAATTAAACCGCTAATCGAAGCGGTTGTTGCCTTGCCCATCGTGTTGCCGCCCACCGTGTTGGGTTTTTATCTATTGGTTGTTCTTAGCCCGCAGAGTTCATTTGGTAGCTGGTGGTTTGAGCTTACCGGAACAACCTTAACCTTTAATTTTTCCGGGTTGGTCATCGCCTCGGTGATTTACAGCTTTCCCTTTGTCGTGCAACCGATTCAAAACGCTTTTGAGTCAGTTGGTAAAGATGTTATGGAAGCGGCCTACACTTTGGGGGCAAAACCGTTAGATGCGTTTTTCACGGTGGCTGTGCCATTGGCAAAGCGTGGATTTATTACCGGTGGTGTGCTTGGTTTTGCGCATACATTAGGTGAATTTGGTGTGGTGCTGATGGTTGGTGGTAATATTCCCGGAGAAACACGGGTGGTTTCTATCGCCATTTATGATCATGTAGAATCACTGGAATACGCTCAGGCGCATGTGCTGTCCGCTATATTGCTGACCTTTGCTTTTTCTGCCATGTTACTGATGTATGTGCTTAATCATCGCCTGGCGTCAAACAGATGAAAAAAACATGAGTTCCAACTGCCATATCCAGCTTCAGCGTACAGACTTTTTAGTGGATGCAGCATTTGCCATTCCAGATAAAGGTGTGCTGGGTATTTTTGGGCACTCAGGCTCTGGAAAAACAACTTTATTGCGTTGTCTTGCCGGGCTGGAAAAAGAAGCACGTGGTCGTATCGAAGTGAATGGCGAAGTGTGGCTGGATGAAACAAAAAATCTTTCTACGCAGCAGAGAAATATTGCTTATGTTTTTCAGGAAGGGCGATTGTTTCCACACATGACGGTGGCAAAAAATTTACGATATGGCGCTAATAGAAGTACGCCAGGAAGAAACAGTATTGATAGTGATTATTTGCTTAAATTACTTAACATTGGCCACCTGTTAACGCGTTATCCCGAGCAATTATCAGGTGGTGAAAAGCAACGTGTTGCTATTGGCCGAGCGTTGTTAAAAAACCCGCAGATATTACTGCTGGATGAACCGCTTGCCTCGCTGGATGAAAAACGAAAACAGGAAATACTACCTTACCTTGAAAAGCTGCATGATGACTTAAATATCCCGATTTTATATGTCAGTCATGACCTCGATGAGATGTTGCGATTGTGCGATACCATGCTGGTGCTGGAGCAGGGTCGGGTGATTTTCTATGGTGGTATTCAGCAAGCACTTATCTCACCAGAATCGCCCTTGGCAACCATCGAAAATGCAGCGGCGATTCTTGAAGGTGCGGTTTCCAGACAGGAAAAAGAGTTTGATATATCGACTATTCATACAACCAATGGCAATCAATTTCAGGTGCCTGGCTTATTAGCTATTGGTAAACATGTGCGTTTAATTGTTTTTGCCAGTGACGTTAGTGTGGCAAAAAATAAAGCAACGATGAGTAGTATTTTAAACATTATTGAAGGCAAGGTATCGGCTGTTTTAGATCGGCAGCAGGGACGAGTATTGTTACAGGTGAATTGCAATCAGGATATATTGTTGTCACTGATATCAATTAAATCTTTTCAGTTATTACAGCTGGCGGTTGGTTCTAAAGTATTTATTCAGGTAAAGGCGGTTGTGACACACGGCAGCTGAAAATACAATGAAAAGTGAAAAATGAAAATTTATAAAACCGATGTGTTGTTGCATTAGGTTTATAATGGTTTAAAATTTTTCATTTTTCATTTTTCATTTTTCATTTTTCATTTTTCATTTGCCAGCGTTTTCTCTGGCAATTGCCCTATGTCCAATATCAGTTCGATAGTACATATTATCCCAGCTAATTTTATCAACAAGCTGATAAGCGAGGCTCTGTGCTTCGCTAACAGAGTTGCCTAAAGCTACTGCACATAAAACACGACCACCATTAGTGACGACTTTGTTATCTTTTTCGGCTGTGCCAGCATGGAACACTTTGCTTGATTCTGTTTCGGTGTTTTCCAGGCCGCTGATAATGTCTCCTTTGTTATAATTTTCAGGGTAGCCACCGGCAGCCAGTACCACGCCAAGCGATGTGCGTTCATCCCATAAGGTTTCTGACTGATTTAATTTTCCGTCAATAGCATCAAGACAATGTTGCACCAGGTCTGACTTCAGGCGCATCAGAATGGGTTGTGTTTCCGGGTCACCAAAACGTACGTTGTATTCTAAAACTTTCGGTATGCCTTTTTCATTAATCATGACACCGGCATATAAAAATCCACTAAAGCTATTGCCTTCATCAGACATGCCTTTAACGGTGGGTTTAATCACCATTTGCATAATGCGTTCATGCATCTCAGGTGTGACCACTGGTGCAGGAGAGTACGCGCCCATGCCACCGGTGTTGGGTCCGGTATCACCATTGTCTCTGGCTTTATGATCCTGTGAACTTGCCATGGGTAAAATGTTTTTGCCGTCTACCATGCAGATAAAGCTGGCTTCTTCACCGTATAAAAACTCTTCAATGACAACACGTGCGCCAGCTTCGCCAAATTTATTACCAGCCAGCATGTCTTTCACCGCAGCGATGGCTTCATTATTTGTTTGCGCCAGGATGACACCTTTGCCAGCGGCCAGGCCATCGGCTTTAATAACAATCGGTGCGCCTTTGTCGTTGATGTATTGTATTGCCGGTTCGATCTCGGTGAAATTGCCATAAAAGGCAGTAGGGATGTTATGGCGCTGAAGAAAGTCTTTGGTAAACGCTTTTGAGCCTTCCAGTTGTGCGGCGGCTTTAGTCGGGCCAAATATTTTAAGGTCATTTTCCGTAAAAACATCAACGATGCCGTTAACTAATGCGACTTCCGGCCCTACAATGGTCAGCTTGATTTTTCTGCTTTTGGCGAAGTCCAGTAATGCAGAGATGTCTTCAGCACTGATATTAATGTTTTCAATGTTGTTTTCTAAAGCGGTGCCGGCATTACCGGGAGCAACGAATACCTGATCAACTAAAGGAGATTGTGCTGCTTTCCAGGCGAGGGCATGTTCGCGACCGCCGCCGCCGACAATGAGAATATTCATTAGTGTTTAATCATCCGGGTTATTTAAGGGCATCTCTAAAAATTCCATCCTTTGGTGCGTTAACGCTGCATCCATGCACCACTTCTCATGATTGGCATCTTCGCACTTGGCAGGCTCAATAACTTCGTTAAAAATCTTTATGTACAAAAATGTTCCATGTGTGCTGCGATCTTCGCCTTGTTCTTGGGCCTGCCAAGTACAAATCTGCTCAAACAGAATTATTAGAGATGCCCTTAATTCAGGTTATATAAAAACAGGGGCTATTTTACATTTTCCTGATCATTTTTGTCGTCAGCAGATGACTCGGAGGTTTTGTTGCTCGTGATGTCGTCGTCATCCATAAGGATACGGTAGGCAGGGCCTTCCATGTCTTCAAACTGGTCGGATTTAACCGCCCAGAAAAAAACCACGATAATGATAACAACAATAATTAGCGCAACAGCTAATAGTAAGAAAATTATTTCCATAGTTTTAATCCGAATGCTTCATTTTATTTAAACGTAGTGCATTGCTTACCACGATGAGTGAGCTAAATGACATGCCAAGAGCCGCTAACCAGGGATCGATATAGCCCATGGCGGCAGCAGTAATGCCGACTGTGTTGTACACCACAGAGATGCCGAGATTTTGTTTAATGATACGCAAGGCTTTGCTTGCGATCAGCTGGCCGTGATAGATATGTTTGATGTTGTTACTGATTAATACCATATCGGCAGTGGCTGCGGCGAGTTGTGTACCTTTGCCCATGGCGATAGACAGGTCAGCACCTGCCAGTACGGGTGCGTCATTCACGCCGTCCCCGGTCATCACCACGATTGCACCCTGTTGTTGCAGGGTTTTAACCTGGTCTAATTTGTCTTCGGGTTTTAATTCACCCAAATAATGCTCTATTTTAAGTTGCTTTGCTGTGTTGCGTGTGATTTCAAACCGGTCACCACTAAGCAGGTGAATTTTTTTGTGTTTTAGTTTTAACTGCTTAACCAGCGATGCTGCTTCGTTTCGGATTATGTCAGATAAAATAAATACAGCGATGCAGTGTTGTGCTGTTGCCAGATAGATTCGGCTGCTATTTTCCTGCTCAATATCGGTTTCATCGACTTTTTTTACAGCAGTGCTACTGTGTTTTTCTATAAAGGATTTATTGCCAATAAACCATTGTTTATTGGCAATAATGCCCTCTATGCCTTCGCCTGGCGTATGCTTAAGTTTATTTACCTTTAATAGGTTTTCCTTGTTGGCGTGTAAGAGTGCTTTGGCTATCGGGTGTTCTGAATTTGCTTCTAATGAGGCAGCAATGGTTAACATGCTGTTTTTATCATAATCGCTATTTTTGACATCTGCGGCGCTTAATGCGGCATGTAAAATTATTTTTTCCAGCTTTATTTTACCCTCGGTAAGAGTACCGGTTTTGTCAAACACAAAGTCTGTTGCCTGTGCCAACGTCTCCAGCGCGTGCGCACGTTTTGGCAGTAAGCCGATTTTTGCCAGTTGTCCGCTGGCGGCAGTGATGGCGGTGGGTGTGGCCAGTGATAATGCACATGGGCAGGCGATGACTAATAAAGAAATGGTTATCTCTAGCCAGCGTGACGGATCTGTGTTATACCAGTAGAAAGCAACAAAGACGGTGATAATGAGTATTATGTTGATGAATCGGGGCACGATTTTATCGGCAAATTTTGCAACCGCAGGTTTGCTATGTTGTGCGCGATCAATCAGGCGTTGCACTGAAGAAAGTACACTGTCTTCGCCGAGTTTTGTTACCTGAATAACTAACGGGTTTTCTGAGTTGATGCTACCGCCAATAACGCTGTCATTTTCATGTTTCCTCACCGGCAGGCTTTCACCTGTTATCAATGCTTCATTAATACTGGATGAGCCATTAATAATGATGCCGTCTGCAGGAATGGTTTCGCCGGGGCGAATCAGTAAATAGTCATCAATATTAAGTTCGGTAACAGCGACGCATTCTTGTTGCTCAATGGTTGGTGCAAATGCTGTTTGCGTATTTGTGTTTTTGTCAGCATGATTTATTGATTTATAGTTTATTGCTCTATAGTTTATTACCCGGGTGGCAATAGCCGGTTTTAGATTGAGTAATGCCTCAGTGATTTCTGAGGTTTGTTTTCGCGTCCCCATTTCAAAAAATCGTGCGGTCAGGACAAAGAAGGTGAACATGGCAACCGAGTCAAAATATACATCGCCGGTGCCGGCTATGGTATTAAACAGACTGGCAGTAAATGCAATACCTATGCCCAGCGATATGGGTACGTCCATGCCCAGACGTTTATTAACAAGGTCGCGATAAGCGCCCTTAAAAAAAACCGAGGAGGCATAAAACAGTATCGGTATAACCAGACCCAGGCTGATCCAGCGAAAACTTTGATTGAATGTTTCCTCGATGCCCCACCATTCGCCAGTGTATTTGGCAACGGCAAGAATCATAACTTGCATGCCAAGTACACCAGACAGACCTATGCGTTTTATCTGTTGTTTGCGTTCTTTTTCAAGTATGCGTTGTTGCTGCTCGGGGTCATAAGGGTGTGCCAGATAGCCAATGCGTGAAATAGACTCAAGGATGTCGCTGAGGTGGATTTTACTGTTGTCCCATCTGACCAGCGCGCGGTGATTGCTGTAATTGATATTTGCACTAATCACACCATCAAGCGCGTTGAGGTGTTTCTCATTGAGCCAGATGCAGGCAGCACAGGTGATGCCTTCAAGGATAAGTGATACTTCAAGAATATTTTCATCGGTGGTGGAGTGAACAAACTTCTTTTGCACCACGCTGTTGTCATAAGCTTTTAATTGTTGTAAAAACTCGGGTAAAATTTCTTCCGGTTTTTCGGGGTTGCTGGTGCGGTATTTATAGAAGTGATCCATGCCACTGCTAATAATTGCCTGTGCCACCGCCTGACAGCCATAACAGCACATGGCTTCGTCTTTTTCCTGATATTTTACAGTAATGTCCAGTTTGTCGGTGACCGGCAGACCGCAATGGAAGCAAAAGGGTGATTTTGTGCTCATTTTTTATGGTTGTTTCGTCGAAAAAGACTTGTTGTTTGTTAAATCAATTGTTTGCAAGAAAATTGCTCCTGCATTTTCTATATACCGTCCATCCATGGACAT
>CAZALW010000157.1:0-7520 GCA_964485705.1 uncultured Thiotrichaceae bacterium | reverse complement strand
AAACAAGCCTCCAGGCTTGGTTCTACGCGGGTAATTTTACCTTTGTAGACGTTGGATTTTTTCTGTTCCCGTGATGGGACTTCCACGTCCAGATCGTAAAGTTGCTGACCATCGACCATGGCCACGCGAACTTCTTCTTTCTGGACTGCATTGATAAGAATTCTTTTCATTTGCAGTTAAACCTGTTTGTGTTCCCGCTTTCAAAACCGCATCAATGCGTCGCGTCAGTCCGCACTGCCAATAATAGTGTTGCACATAAAAATGCTGCAACAGGCGACCGGCGTACTGCGATGCATAAAGAACAGGTAGCACCCACATTAGAGATGTGAGTACTAAATCATCTGTTTCAGGCAGAGTAATTGCGTTTTCTGTGGTTAAAATAGGAGGAATCATTAAATTAAAGTATATTTTTTATTGTTGTATTTGCTTTATGCTTACAAAATAGAGTGTAGCAAATACATAAAATTGTAAGTCTTTTGCCCTTGATCTTATAATATACGGCTTGAAATCATGGGTTAGGTGGTTTTGTCAGCAATGCAATAGCATATATGTCCACGGATGGACGGCCATGCTCACGTTATGGCGCAATGAGCCATGGAAGGCGATGCGATTAATTCTCACAGCTGACCTTGTAAGTCTGTCAAAATGTGACGCTTTGGTCAACCAGAATTAGTCATATCACAGTGCAATCGTATTAGAGCTTCAATAAGAGCAATGCTACTTGATTGATTTACTTAACATTATCTAACTATTTATTCTTTTTACATAGTTTCCATCCTTTGATTCGCAAACGCTACATTCATGCAGCACGGCTGCGTTCTTTGCGGAAAAAAACAATCTGCTAAGCTTTATAAACTATTTTCGTAGCTTCTCAATAACTCGTGGCAGTATTTGGTTTTGAGACTGTCGGTAGCATGGATGCTACCGTCAAGCCTACATGGAGGTATTCACGGCGTGTCTCAAAAGTAAATGCTGCCACGAGTTATTGAGAAGCTACCTATTTTCATTGTAAACACAGTGTCAAATCAAATACTTAAAATGCACATAAATAAAGATAAAGTCAGCCAGCTCACCATCAGTGTTGCACAAGCCGGACAGCGTATTGATAATTTCCTGCTGAAACATTTAAAAGGTGTTCCCAAAAGTCATATTTATCGTTTACTGCGTAGCGGCCAGATAAGAGTCAACAGTGGCAGAAAAAAACCACTCTACAAGTTACAGGCAGACGACATAATAAGACTGCCGCCAATACGGCTTTCTGAAGAACAGAATGCCCGGATTCCTGATTCAGTCATACAAATGCTCCGGGAAGCCATTATTTTTGAAAATGACGACATTATCGCCATCAACAAACCATCCGGTATTGCCGTACATAAAGGCAGTGGTTTACGTTTTGGTGTGATTGAAGTATTACGAGAAGCCTTTCGTCAAAGGGAATCACAACAGACGGCCCCAGAACAATCACTGGAACTGGTACACCGGTTAGACCGTGAAACCAGCGGCTGTTTATTGTTGTCAAAAAATCGTCAGATACTGACGCTGTTACATCAACTATTACGCCATGAAAAAACCGTTCATATCGAAAAAACCTATACAGCCCTGCTTGACGGGGCGTGGCCTCATGGCAGTAAAACCATTGACACAGGCATCAGTAAAATCAAACGCGGTGGTGAACACATCATGCAAACTGACGAATCAGGAGATCGAGCCATCAGCCATTTTGAACCACTTGAAATTTTTGAACTGGACAAAACCAACAAATGCAGCTTAATGAGAATAACGATTGAAACCGGTCGCACTCACCAGATTCGGGTTCATGCGCAACACAGTGGTTTCCCAATTATAGGTGACAGTAAATATGGCAATAAAACAAGTAACCGCTATTTTAGAAAACTCGGCTTGAAACGACTTTTTCTACATGCCAGACAGTTGTATTTACCGCTGGCTGACCCCATAACTATCAACGCCGCGCTAAGCGATGATCTCGAGTTATTATTAACTACGTTACAACAGCTGAAATTACGACATAATTAACCCCTGGTAGAAACAATGAAACAATACCCTCTTCTTATTTTTGACTGGGACGGCACTCTGGTTGACTCGATAAAACGTATCGTCACCAGTCTGCAATTTGCCAGTAAACAAATACTGGATATATCGGTAACTGAAACCCGGGCAAAAGACGTGATTGGCCTTGGTTTAACTGAAGCTATTGCCAAACTGCACCCTGAACTGAATAGCCAGCAGCACTCAAACCAACTGAACAATATTGCCGATGCCTACCGTCAGCATTACCTATACGACAATACCGTTCCTGCGCCTTTGTTTGTTGGTGTCAACACGCTATTAGACGAGTTACGTGAAAGTGGCTATACACTAGCCATTTCTACCGGTAAAAGCCGTATTGGACTTACACAGTCTATAAACCAACATCAACTTGCTGATTATTTTGCCACCACGCGCTGTGCAGGTGAAAACAAGTCCAAGCCCCACCCTGAAATGTTGCATGAAATACTGGATGAATTAAATTTTTCAGCCGCACAAGCACTCATGATAGGCGACAGCGAACATGACCTGAAAATGGCAAAAAATGCTAACATGCAGTGTATCGGCGTAACCCACGGTGTTCACGATACTGCAACACTGAAAAAACACAATCCGTTAATCTGTTTAAACAATATCACGGAATTATCCGTTTATTTAAACCATAATAAGCAGCAGTCTAACTAATTTATAGGTACCATAATGTCTGACGACAATAAAAACAGCAGCACCTCATGGGAAAGAGAAGTCGTTACTCAACTGGCAGAAGCCAGTTTGAAAGAACAACGCCGCGCCAGGCGCTGGGGCATTATTTTTAAAATATTAACCTTTGCCTACATTGGTGTCATTTTATACCTGTTTGTCAATGCTGATATGGCAACAGTGAGCATCAACGAAAAACACACCGCACTGATCGATTTGAGTGGTGTCATCGCCGATAAGGAAAAAGCCAGCGCAGACCTTATTGTTACCGGCTTGCGTAATGCTTTTGAAAATAAAAACACAGCGGGTGTGGTATTAAGAGTTAACAGCCCCGGCGGTTCACCAGTGCAATCCGGTTACATCTATGATGAAATACAACGCTTGCGAAAAGAATACCCGGATATTGCATTGTATGCAGTCGTCACCGATATTTGCGCATCAGGCTGTTATTACATTGCCTCTGCTGCTGATAAAATTTACGCTGATAAAGCCAGCATTGTTGGTTCCATTGGTGTCCGCATGGATAACTTTGGTTTTGTCGATGCCATGGATAAACTGGGCATTGAGCGCCGCACATTAACTGCTGGCGAAAACAAAGCATTACTCGACCCGTTCCTGCCGGAAGATGAAAAAGGCAAAGCACATATGCAAGCCATGCTGGGAGAAATTCATCAGCAATTTATCGATGCAGTAAAAGAAGGGCGTGGTGATCGACTTGATACTTCTGTTGAAGGACTATTTTCAGGTTTAGTCTGGACTGGCGAAGCGGCAGTAAAGAACGGCATGGTTGATGAACTTGCCAGCGCCAGTTATGTGGCAAGAGAAGTTATCGGCGAAGAAACCATGGTGGATTACACCGTACAGGATGATATTTTTGAACGCTTTGCACAGCGTCTTGGCTCAACGATAGCGCAGCATGTCAGCACACAAATTTTTAGCCCAACACCAAGATAAACTTAAAAACACCTCTATTAATTACTTGTACCTTCTGGCTTAAAACCCTGTAGGGCGCAATCAATTAATAGTGGTGCCCTTAATTATACAAAAATTTTTGTACTCAGTATTTTTAATTAGGCATAACCATATGCTTTTAATGAGTAATATCGAAGGTGCTCAACAATGACAATTGGGGGCTTTAAATCGATTAGTAAAAGCGACTGGTTTACCGGTCTCATCCTCACCTTTATTTTCCTGGTTTTTTCCGGCTCCAATTTTATCGCCAGTTTGGAACGCCATGCTTATGATTTTGGCGTTCAATCATCATCACGCATAGCCAGTGATAAAATCGCCATTATCGCTATTGATGATGAAAGCATAAACAACATTGGTCGCTGGCCCTGGCCTCGTGATATTCACGCAAAAATGCACGATATTCTTGCCACTGGTGGCGTTAAAGCGGTTGGACAAACCGTATTTTTTTCAGAACCACAGCTGGATCCGGGTTTGCCGTTTATTCGTAAACTAAAACACACTTTTGAAAATAGCAGTATTGCTACTGTACCCGCTTTGCTTGAAGAACTCGCAAGCACTATCGAAGACAGCCGCAAGCTGCTTAAAAACAATAACAACAGCAATGCTAAAACAGCCATACAAAATATAGCTGTTGCACTTGAAACCTCACCGCTACGCCATCAGGTGGCTGAGGATCTAAATATTTTTCTCAACACGATAAACTCTGCTGAAACCATTCTTGACACAGACAGTACGCTGGCTCAAAGCATACAGAGTGCTGGCAATATAATCTTTAGTATGCCTTTTGTACCAGGCCGACCCCATGGTCAGCCGGATGCAGCACTGCCGGATTACATTACCAAATACAAACTATCAGTAGAAAATATTGTTGACAATGCTACTACTAGTTCCGGCGATTTCTCTCCTCTTACTATGGTAGAGGTGTACCAACCTATCACCCTGTTAGCTGAACAGGCAGATGCCATCGGTGCTTTAGTTTCCCTGCCTGATGTTGATGGTGGTATTCGTACAGAACCGCTGATTATAGATTATTACGGAGACTACTACCCTTCAATGGCATTAATGCTCGCTGCCAAAAGTTTAAACCTTGATGTTGAAGATATAAAAATCACCGTTGGCTTCAACGTACAACTGGGAGCTTTAACCATTAAAACCAACCGTTATTCGTTAATGAACACTTTTTTTTATAACAATGAAAAACAAAACAGCGCTTTTACTGTTGACTCATTCTTTGATGTTTTACAGGGCAAAATTTCTGCCGAAAAATACAAAGATAAAGTTGTACTTATCGGGGCTACTGCACTAGGTCTGGGTGATACTTTTGTCACCCCCATCAACCCCGCCATGTCACCGGTTGTCACCCTGGCACATTCTGTTTCCAGCATTCTTAACGAAGATTTTTTTGTTGAACCTGAATGGGGCTTTTATGCACGACTCGGTGCAATCATCTTAATTGCTTTGTACCTCATATTAATACTGCCAAAATTAAGTGCTGTTATCGGTTTTGTTATCACTGGCATTTTATTACTGGCGCTATTCATTAGTCACACCATCATGATGACAACTCAGGGCATGTGGATTCAACTAGTGATGCCCTGTTTCCTCCTTATTACAGGGCATTTTCTACTCACCACAAAACGTTATTTCCTTTCGGAAAAAGGCAAAATGCGGCTTGACATTGAATCGGCAGAAAATAATCGCATGCTAGGTCTTTCAATGCAGGGTCAGGGTCAACTTGACATGGCATTTGAAAAATTCCGTAAACTTGTTGCGGATAAGCCCGTTCTCGAATTACTCTATAACCTGGCACTGGATTTTGAACGCAAACGCCAGTTCAATAAGGCGAAATCAGTTTATGATTACATGGCTGATTATGATGCCAAATTCCGTGACATTAAAGCTCGTTCCAGCCGCGCACAGGCACTGGATGAAACAGTTATTTTTAGTGGTAATAGCTCTTCATCTGGCAGCACATTAATACTTGAAGGTGGCGGCATCGAAAAACCAAAATTGGGTCGTTATGAAGTTGAACGTGAACTAGGAAAAGGTGCGATGGGAGCTGTTTATCTGGGCAAAGATCCAAAAATATCACGCACTGTGGCCATTAAAACCCTGGCTTTATCGCAGGAATTTGAAGATGATAAACTGAGCGAAATTAAACAACGTTTCTTTCGTGAAGCAGAAACAGCTGGCCGCCTGAATCATCCTAATATCGTGACTATCTTTGATGTAGGTGAGGAGCATGATCTCGCTTATATTGCCATGGAATTTCTCCACGGCACAAATCTGGTCAAATACATTAAAGCTGATACATTACTGCCTGTAACACAGGTATTATCACTCATTCAGCGCTCAGCCGATGCCATTGATTACGCACACCAGCACAACGTTGTGCATCGTGATATCAAACCTGCCAACATCATGTGGGACCCGAAAACGGATTCATGCAAAATTACCGACTTCGGCATCGCACGCATCACCGATGCAAGCAAAACCCGAACCGGCATGATATTAGGCACCCCCTCTTACATGTCACCCGAGCAGGTTGCAGGTAAAAAAGTGACCGGACAATCTGACATCTTTTCACTCGGTGTTATGTTATTTCAGATGGTGACGGGAAAACTACCCTTTAGTGATGCCTCAATGACTTCACTGATGTATAAAATTGCCAACCAGCAACATCCGGAACCTGCTTCAATTAACCCGAACATACCCCGTTGTGTGACCATCATTATTAATCGCGCCATGGCAAAAGATGTAACAAAACGTTATAAACGGGGCAAAGAAATGGCTAATGACATAACAAAATGCCTGAAAATAATGAAAGCTGAAAGCAAAATCTGATGAACCTTAAAGGAAAAATTCAATTTTACGGGATAACCGATATCGGACGTGTTCGTAAACAAAATGAAGATGCCATCAGCTTTGATAACAACATCGCTCTGGCGGTATTAGCAGATGGTATGGGAGGTCACCGCGGTGGTGAAATAGCTAGTGCCATTACCGTCAGCACTGTACTTAACGTAATCACCGATAAAATAAAAAACACAAACAACACAGATGCTGTCGATAACGGGATTTATAGCACAGAAAGTCAGTTAATCCTTGAAGCACTCAAACTGGCAAATAAAAATGTATACGACTCATCCCAGGCTAATGAGCAATACCGTGGCATGGGCACAACCGTTGTCGTGGTTTTATTTTATGACAATCGTTTTACCGTTGCGCACGTCGGTGATTCACGACTTTATCGTTTACGTAATGGCAAACTCGAACAACTTACCCGCGACCATAGTTATGTTCAGGAACAGATTGACCAGGGTATTGTCACACCTGAGCAAGCAAGAAATTCAAAAAATAAAAACCGTATAACTCGTGCTATTGGTATAGACAGTACGGTTAAAATTGACATACAGGAGGATGTCGCCGTGCTTAATGATATTTACCTGCTCTGCTCTGATGGTGTCACCGATATGATTGAAGACCATTTAATCAGGTCAGCATTAATTGAAAATAGTCAAAACCTGGAACAGGCGGCAGAAGAGATTATACGCCTGTCAAATAAACACGGTGGTAAAGATAATATTTCTGCATTACTGGTTAAACCGGTAAAACCATTTCCTGCGGAAAATAGCTTTGTTTCCCGGCTTTTTGGCATATTCTCTAAATGAAAATACAGGCAAGTCTTTTGTTAAATTAATACACGTTATTTGAGTCTGGATGTGGTCATTAGTGGACGTTAAAAATCAAAAGCATTAGTCCGCGAAGAACGCAAAAGACGCGAAAAAAGCAAAAACAATGTA
>CAZALW010000156.1:0-7610 GCA_964485705.1 uncultured Thiotrichaceae bacterium | reverse complement strand
CGTTCTTCGCGGACTCAATGTTTTTCAGCTTTTCCAACGTCCGCTAAGTGTCGAAATCAGCCATTCCATACCCGACATTGTTTATCAGATGAAATACAAACTTATACATCTAATGTTGGGCAGTTATTGTTTCAAACGATACCCGGTTTTAAACATCCAGCCGATAATCATCAAACAAATCGCTAAAAACAGTAATATCACAGCGAGGCTAACGCCGACACTGACATCAGCCACTTCAAAAAAACTCCAGCGAAAGCCACTGATCAGATAGACCACAGGGTTAAACAGCGTGATGGTTTGCCATACAGGCGGCAACATACTTACCGAGTAAAAAGTGCCACCCAGAAACACCAGCGGTGTGATAACCAGCATCGGGATGAGCTGCAGTTTTTCAAAATTATTCGCCCACAAACCGATGATAAATCCAAATAGACTAAAAGTTATGCAGGTGAGTATTAAAAAACTCAACATCCATATCGGATGAGCAATTTCCAGCGGCACAAAAAAACCGGCTGTACCCAGTATAATAAAACCAATAATAAGCGACTTTGTTGCTGCTGCACCGACATAACCAATAAGAATTTCCAAATAAGAAATGGGCGCTGACATGACTTCATAAATAGTGCCAGTAAACTTGGGGAAGAAGATTCCAAACGAGGCATTAGCAATACTCTGTGTTAGCAATGCCAGCATCAACAGCCCGGGAACGATAAATGACCCATAGGGCACACCTTCAATTTCCTGGATGCGCGAGCCAATTGCGGCACCAAACACCACAAAATATAAGGCGGTTGAAATAACAGGTGAGACAAAACTTTGCAGCATGGTTTCCCATGCGCGTAACATTTCATATTTATAAATAACTTTAATTGCCTGTATATTGATGCTCATGATTTTTTCTGAACCAGACTGACAAATATTTCTTCCAGTGAACTCTGCGAAGTATTGATATCTTTCAAAGACAGACCCGCCTGTTTAACTGCATCCAGCAAACCGGAAATATCAACATCAGGATTGAGTGGGTCATAGGTGTAGGTCAGTTGATCGCCCGCATCCGACAATTCCAGTGACCAGTTTGATAAAGAATCGGGTACGCCTGAAATAGTGTTTTTTAGCTCAATGCTTATCTGTTTTTTACCCAGCTTATGCATAATGTTTTGTTTGTTATCAATCAGCAATAATTCACCATTACTAATTACACCAACACGATCAGCAATCTCTTCGGCTTCCTCTATATAGTGCGTGGTAAGAATAATGGTCACCCCGGATTCACGCAGTTTTTTTACCAGCGCCCACATATCTTTGCGTAGCTCAACATCAACACCGGCCGTTGGCTCATCCAGAAACAAAATATCCGGTTCATGCGCCAGTGCCTTGGCGATGAGTACGCGCCGTTTCATGCCTCCTGAGAGTGTGAGTATCTCACTATTTCGTTTATCCCAAAGAGACAGATCTTTTAGTAACTGTTCAAGATAGGCATGATTCGGTTTTTTACCAAACAAGCCACGACTAAAATTGAGCGTGTTGATGACTTTGTCAAATGCGCCCAGCGTCAACTCCTGTGGAACCAAACCGATAGCACTTCGTGTTTTACGAAATTCTGTCACGTTATCGAAGCCATCGACAGTCACCGACCCTGCAGTAGCTTTCACCAGTCCACATATAATAGAGATCAATGTGGTTTTACCCGCACCATTAGGCCCCAGCAAGGCCAGAATTTCACCACGTTTGATATCCAGGCTTAAATTTTTCAGTGCCTGATGCCCGCTGGCGTAAGTTTTGGATAGATTGGATATTGAAACAATTGTTTGCATGTTTATATGTGCTTCAGTCAGAAATTCTCATTATCCCTAACCCCTATATAAATAAGCTTTTTAATTGAAGACATAAATTGTGCTTAGGTTTTTAGAGGTGCCCTATTATAAAGAAGTTGTGCCCGAAATATCCAAAGGCATGTTTATGTTCTTAAGTAACTCTAACTCAGTATTGATAGTGGCGTTGCCTTTTAACTGATAATCAAACGATTTTTTGTTAACCACGACATCGTACACAGATTCACCGGCGCTGAGCAGGTTAAGTTTCAATGGAATTTCAATCACAGCTTTACCTTTTTTAGGGATGTTGACGGTATCGCTTATTTTCCCCTGCCCCCAGTTTTTCTGATTAATAATTAACTGGTAGTTAATATTATTTAGTCCCAGAGCAAAATCATTAGGATTGTCTACCTCAATTCGTGCAACAAGTTCAGCTGTTGTAAAGCTGATGCTTTTAACATTAACATCTTTAATTTTTACATCTGGTAGTTTAGGCACAGGAAGTTCGCCTGTTTTCGATACAGGAATAGCATAATTACCTATTACCGGTAAGTTAACGTTGAAACTGGATAGTAGCTGATAAGTAATTTTATCTTTACTCCATAACTCACCCGGTAACTTTTTCAGGTCATCAAACTTTAGTGTGATGGGTAATTGAACAGGACTGGTAGAATTAGCTTTAATTTTTATCGCCTTATTTGACGAGCCGCTGACCAGAGATTGGTTCTCAATTTTTAGATCGTAATCCAGTCCGGCCAGTTTGAGTGGGATAGGGTTTTTATTTTCTACCGCCAGATCAAAAATAAGATCAACCTGCTCAAAATTGATATTAGCGAACTGCATGCCAGTGACCTTCGCTGTCGGTTTAATCGTGTCAGCATGCTTAGTCAATTCTGCACAGCTGAAAAGTGATAGCGCGAAAAAAAATAAAAGTAATTTGATTATAGAATTATTCATATTATGAACCGGTTAGAATGAGAATAACGTGTATGTTAACGGTGTAAAAACAAGAGCGCCAGTCTCACCACTCGCTAACGCAAGAAAAAACATCTGTTTCAATATATCAACTGTTTAACCTTAAAAAATCAGTTGAATCGTAGCGAGGATGGCTAAGGCGCTGAAGATGAAGGTTTTTCGGGTATTTTGGATTTATTCGTAGTCACTCTACGGGTTTCGCTGGGGCTGAAAGTAGCAAATGATCTCGATGCTTGGTAAAGAGCTGAATTCCGCCTGGTAAGACGGATTTTTTCCAGGTTTCAAGAAATTTGGGTAGCTTCTCAATAACCCGTGGCAGCATTTACTTTTGAGACACGCCGTGAATACCTCCATGTAGGCTTGACGGTAGCATCCATGCTACCGACAGTCTCAAAACCAAATACTGCCACGGGTTATTGAGAAGCATCTCAGCCCGTCCCGACCAACCATCTATAAGTAACTTAAGGTGCCTACTTAGCGTATTATTTTTTAGTCCGCAAATAACGCAAAAGACGCAAATGTAAAAAAATAAAACTTTGTGTTGTTTTTTTCGCGTTTTTTGCGTTATTCGCGGACTATGTTTTTAAGTTACTTAGAAGCCCCTCAAGGCGTACCGCCCACCCATCTACAAGTAACTGAGTGCAATTCCGATATGAATATAGTCCATAATGCCATTAAAATAATACCAATAAAATCAATGCATTAAAAGTAGTTACTTAGAAGCTACAAATTTGGCTGTCAAGCTAATGATTCTTCTCGTTTTTTGCGAAAAGCGGTAGCATGGTAACGGTCTTCCCAAAATGCACCCTTTCGACCTTTACGCTGGTTGTACTCCTGAGCAGTACGCCCAGCAACTAACTGCATACTTTTGGCAATCTCACCCTTACCACGATCACGTATCAGTAAATGTATATGGTTTGATGTAATGATGTAATTTAATACACAAAGACCAAATCGTTTCCTGGCTTCAAACAACCAGTAGCACCAACGCTCTCGGTCTCTGGGAAATTTCAGTAAAAAATCTTTCTTATGGCAACGGTGGGTAATGTGTCATACATGGCCGGGTAAAAAATGGCGATTAGCGCGGGGCATTGTACTTCCTCCTTAAAGTGATAATTTTATACATAAAATAAGGTTTTTAAACCTCAATAAAAACGTTATATTAAGCGATTATGCATCATATTCAATAGGTTACATTGTGCGACCCAATCTGCTTGCAATCTGCTTGGCAAGTTTGTCGTCTATTAAAACCGTGCTATTTATTTGTTTAGCTAATGCAATACTTGATAACTCACCTATTCCCAGTGTACTGTTATTTTCAAATTCTGTGAGTGCAATAGATGTAATGGTTATAGTTTTTTGTTGCACAGCTTTAGCAATGATTCGAGCACCTGGCTTGTTTTGCTCAAATTGACTTTCCTCAAACACCTGTTGTGTAATCTGAATTTTTGAGAAGAGTTTACCGAGATACTTGAACCAGTCGAGATGGCTGAAAGCGATTAATGGCCCAGTATCAACAACAATATTAGTCGAAAGTTTTAAGTTCATTCTCAAGTTCATCCACTGAATATTGAATAGCCGGTATATTCTGTTTTGCCAGTTCCTTTGTAAAGGCTTCGATACTATAGCTTGCTAATTTAGCCGCCTTAGACAGGCTAACGACATCATCTTTATAAAGTTTTATCGCAAGGCTTAAAAGAAGGCCGGATTTTATTAGCGTTTCATCAAATGGCACAGCAACAAAAACAGGGCGACCATGTTTGGTGATAACAGATAATTCCCCGGATTCGGCATCGCGTATTAGCTCACCTGTTCGCTCTCTTAAATCTCGTACTGTAAATGTATCCATAGTGCATACCTTTTATTTTTTGTGCCATCAAATGATAGCACAAAGTTGATATACTCTTATGTTTTTATGCGTGCTAGTGATAACGGTTCGCCACTATAGGTTTTGATTGCCAAGGCAGTATGGGTCGCGCAAGGCAGTATGAGGCACAAGGCAGTATGCAAGGCAGTATGGGTCGAACCTACGCAACAGATTGATATAACAACAACTTACACCAATAAAACAGTATTATCAGCACTTAAAGCATCCATTTCGCCCATCAAATGCACACTATAAGGCACTACCGGCTCTTTCAAGGAAAATGCATCATTGCCGTTAACCACTGACTTGTAATGACCTGTTATACCAAGTGCTGACTTAACACCTTCAACATAATCTTTATGGCCAACAGCAAGGCTTTGTGACCATACTGGGTCACGTTGTAATAGTGTCGACTTGAGTACATTACTAATCTGGCATTTATGAACCTGTTGATACTGTTTAAAGCTGTTTGCACCCAATATTTCAGTCAACACCTTTCTATCAATCACAGCATAACGTTGTGGTGGTAACTGAATTTCACAATAACCACTCCAGCGCCAGTCACCAGGATGTAAAACCACACCCGCTCGCACCATGTTTAAATCTATATACATCATACAACGCGCCAAATACTTATCTGAATCGACAGCGGTAGCATGGTAACGGTCTTCCCAAAATGCACCCTTTCGACCTTTACGCTGGTTGTACTCCTGAGCAGTACGCCCAGCAACTAACTGCATACTTTTGGCAATCTCACCCTTACCACGATCACGTATCAGTAAATGTATATGGTTTGATGTAATGATGTAATTTAATACACAAAGACCAAATCGTTTCCTGGCTTCAAACAACCAGTAGCACCAACGCTCTCGGTCTCTGGGAAATTTCAGTAAAAAATCTTTCTTATGGCAACGGTGGGTAATGTGTCATACATGGCCGGGTAAAAAATGTCGATTGGCGCGGGGCATTGTACTTCCTCCTTAAAGTGATAATTTTATACATAAAATAAGGCTTTTAAACCTCAGTAACAACGTTATATTAAGCGATTACACTTCATATTCAATAGGTTACATTGGTGCGACCCAATCTGCGCTGCGCCAATCTGCGCTGTAGTCCCAATCCCCGCCGCCGTCTGGCTCTTCGGTTCAGGACTAATTGGTCTAATAGCCATCGCCCGCCGCAAAAAAGTTGAATGAATAGTCCTTAATTACTGAGGAGGTCGAACCTTATCAGTAAGGAAAATCATTATATAGAATATGTTAAATCGGAAATCGTATCGCACTGATGAGGTTTTTTTAGCAAATTTTTGTAACCCCTGTGGGTTTTTATCAGTTATACCTATATGTTGTTTTTTTGTCGCTAAATGGCGACATGCATGAATGCTTAGTGTGCAGGCATGTGCTCGATTATCGGATATACAGTGTCTCCTGCTGGTGACATTTAAATTTTTTATAAAATCTGTAAATAACCTAACACACTGATAATTATCAGTGAAAAAAGTTGGCACAAGGTTTGCTTCACTGCTAGTGGAAGGCGAGTATTTGTAATCTCGCCAGACTTTTACTTATTTAGGAGAAATTGTTATGTTTCAAAAATTAAGTCTTACCACTATTGCTTTGCTTGTTTCTGGTGTTTCTGTTGCTGCTAGTAATGGTTTGTATAACGATCTGGATGTCGATAAAGATGGCGCAATCAGCCATGAAGAAGCAACGGCATTGCCAGGGTTAAGCAGTAAATGGACTGAGCTGGATACGAATGCTGACGGTAAGTTAGATAAAGCTGAGTTTGCCAAACTGGAAGAAGTTGTAGATATTGACTCTAAGTAGTGTTCAGGTTGATGGCTTTTGAGTACGGTTGATCCCCCCGTCCTCTTGTTGTACGGCATAATATAGAATATGTTAAATCGGAAACCTTTGTAACTGTATGAAGTAATCATTCTAAAATGAAAATATAAAAGGAGAATAAAATGTTTTCTAAATCTTTAACCGCTATTGCATTTGTAATAGCTTCTTTAGTGTCTGTTTCTGCTCATGCGGCTACAGTTTGGTGGCAACCGACAGGTAGTGCTGTGAATTTTATTAATGTTACTATCCCTGGTTATACTCTGGCTATGTTCGATGTGGATAATTTCGATGGCTTGAGAGACGCTCCACTCGCAATTAACCCTATTACTGATACGATTAATTTCGTAGCAAGCGGCAGTAACTTCACAGCAACCAGTACTGTTACTAGCAGCTCAATCACCTTATTTGATGATAATCAGTTTGTACTGAGTATTTCCGATGGTAGCGACTGGTTTGACCCTGTATCATGGTCTGAGCTTGTACCTGGTTCCAATGTTTTTAGTGTTGCTTTCACCAATGGCATTGCAATAACAACCAATGTTTCACCCGTACCCGTACCCGCAGCACTTTGGTTATTTGGCTCAGGTCTGATCGGTTTAGTTGCGGTAGCAAGACGTAAAGAGACTGTTTAATACCTGCAAGCATAAAATGCATGCCAGCCCCGCCATTGTGCGGGGCTTTTTTTTGTACGGCATAATATAGAATATGATGAATACTCCACCGGCTTTAGCCGGTGGTTTCAGGTTACGGCTAAAAGCCGATCATTTCGCCTAAAGGCAATTTACAGCACACAAAAATCATCATCGGGTTCGTTCGGCTTCTGGTTTTCTATATACGCTTTCCAGACTTCGTCTGTCACGTTTCCGCTTGATGCTAAGGTTACATTGGTGCGACCCAATCTTCCTAAGCTGCCTGTGCGGCAGTGAACGCAGCAGACATTACTTTTAACCTGTCCGGCGGTTTCTAAGCTGCCTGTGAGGCAGTGAACACAAAGAGCACTTTTGTATAAACATCCTGCGCTTTCTAAGCTGCCTGTGCGGCAGTGAACGGATGCTATGTACTAAAACTACAGGTGTTCAATTTCTAAGCTGCCTGTGCGGCAGAGAACGA
>CAZALW010000155.1:0-7655 GCA_964485705.1 uncultured Thiotrichaceae bacterium | reverse complement strand
ACGGTCTGCTTCGATACCAGCTTCAATCAGCTGGCCTAAACCAGAGATGCGGAAGCCTTCTGCAATGTTATCTGCATCCAGACCCTGACGTTTTGCTTCATCAGCGTCCATTAGACCACGACGTTGTGCTGCGGCAATACATATAACCATGTCCAGGTCATTTTCTTTTGCCAGTGCAGTCCAAAGTGCGCCAATATTGCGGTCATCCTGTGGTGGAATGGCAAGACGAGTGCCGTTATTCACGCCATCGTGATAGAAGAAGATACGAAAAATTTCATGTCCGGCAGCAAGAGCAGCTTTAGCAAACTGATACGCAGTATCAGATGCCTGGTGCTGGTAAGGGCCTTCATTAATTTGAATGCTAAATTTCACTATATATATCCTGATATCTAAGATTTAATAACTGTTGTAGGTGCTAGTTAATTTAATAGACTCTACAATTAAAAGCGGATGTGCGTAGAAGCGTTTAAGCTGTTACGTGCGCCGCGCCAGTTATCAATGTGATATTTGGTGAAAGGCAGGTTAGTTACTTCGAAGAAACGCGGCCAGCCAATACGCTCAATCCAGTCATTAATACGTTCCCAGTCTTTGGCATCGTCTTTATATGCTTTAAGAATGTTTTTAACGATAGCAGTCGCTTCAGGCCAGCGTGGTGGATTGTTAGGGATACCCGCTGCAACCAGTTTCTGGAAAGTTGGTTTGCTACGTGCATTTGAGTGGTTACCACCAACCCAGACAGCCAGTTTAGAATGTTCGGCATCGTTAATTTGCATAGGCGGGCAAGGAGGGAAACATGCACCACAACAGATACATTTCTTCTCATCAACTTCTAATGTAGCTTTGCCGTTAACCATTGCAGGGCGAATCGCAGCAACCGGACAACGCGCCACAACAGAAGGACGCTCACAAACGTTAGACACTAAATCGTGATTAATCTTGGGTGGTTTAGTGTGTTGAATGTTAATCGCGATGTCGCCCTGACCGCCACAGTTAATCTGACAACATGACGTTGTGATATGTACGCGGTTAGGCATGTTGCAGTTACGAAATTCGTCAATCAACTCATCCATCATTGATTTCACAACACCAGATGCATCAGTGCCAGGGATATCACAGTGCAACCAGCCCTGTGTGTGTGACATCATCGCAACAGAGTTTTTAGTGCCGCCAACAATATAACCTTTAGCAGTAATGGCTTCGATTAATGGCTCAACCTTTGCCGGGTCAGAAACCATGTATTCAACATTACTGCGAATAGTGAAGTGAATATAACCGTCAGCGAATTCATCACCGATGTCACAAAGTTCACGCAGTGAGAAAATATCTAAAATACGCTGTGTACCGACACGCACAGTCCAGATTTCGTCACCGCTATAACCGACGTGGCGAAGTACGCCTGGTTTTGGGTGCTCATGGAATTTCCATGCGCCGTAATTTTTACGCATAACAGGATGCATGTACTGGAAGCCATCAGGGCAACCGGATTCAATGGGAGAACGAGGTTTATCACTCATTTTTTATTCCTCAAAAATTCAATATTTGTTAGAAGGGGCTGCAGACAGCCCCTTTTATCTGATTACAGTTAAATAACGACTAGGCGCTAGCAGCTTCTGCTTTGCGCTCGAACCATTTTTCAGCTTCTTCGTCCCAGCCGTCCATGCGCACATAAGAACATTGACGAGGGCTGCTGATCATGTTTGGATCAACTTCAAGACCGATACCTTCCAGGTAGTTAACCAGGCCAATTCGTTCGATCATTTCACCGGTACGTTCGTGTTCAAGGCCGTTTTCTGCCCAGAAATCAATCATTTCTTCAGCCAGCTCTATCAGTTCTTCGATAGCTTCTTCAGTGTCCAGTTTCTTGAATGGGATAATAACAGTACCCATTAAGTCACCAATTTTTAATGTACGTTTACCACCAACCAGAACAGTTACACCGTGGTCTTTACCAGGGTGCAATGCTTTAGGCATGACGTTTAAGCAATGCATGCAGCGTACACAGTTACGGTTGTCTACATTTAATGTGTCGTCATCATTAAGTGACAGCGCATTGGTAGGGCAACGAGAGACAACGTTATCAATATAGTATTGACGACCGTTTTCTCCCTTAGCGTTGATGTAATTTTTAACTTCTTCCTGGTCAACCTGCATGTCATCACGCCAGGTACCGATAATTGCCATATCAGCACGTTCAATCGCATTTTGACAGTCGTTAGGACAACCAGACACTTTGAACTTAAATTTGTATGGTAGAGCAGGGCGATGAACGTCATCAGTAAAGTTGTTTACCAGGTGACGGTGAATGCCGTGCTCGTTTACACAGGACATTTCACAACGAGACGCACCTACGCAACACATTGCAGTACGCACACATGGGCCGGCACCGCCTAAGTCCCAGCCGTATTTGTTGATCTCATCAAAGAAGTGTTGCGTGTTTTCAGTGGTGGTACCGATAAACATGATGTTACCGGTCTGGCCGTGGAAGGTTTGCAGACCTGAACCCCATTTTTCCCAGCTGTCACCTAACTTGCGTAGCATGTCTGTGGTGTAGTGGTTGCCTGCAGGTGGTTGTACACGAATAGTGTGGAATTCTTTAGACTCAGGGAAAGCAGCACCGACTTCAGAGAAACGAGGAATAATGCCACCACCGTAACCAAAGACAGATACCGTGCCGCCTTTCCAGTAACCTTTACGGGTTTCGTAAGAGTGTTCCAGCTGACCAAGTAAGCTACTTGTTACAGCCTGAATGCGCTCATCAGGATGATCGTCACGTAGTTTCTTGATACCTGTAATAAAACTCGGCCATGGGCCGTTTTCAAGCTCGTCGAGCATGGGTGTTTCATAAATCTTCTTGGCCATGGAATCTCTCCTGTCTGCCGCTATGGTTATGTCAGTAAAGTACTGATCGATTAGGTACTTAGGGATGGAGATTCTAGTACCAATCTGTTTTTTAAACAATATCCCTTTGCGGAAAAATGCACATGTATCTCTGCCTTTTCCGTATCTAGTTATGTGTCAGCGGAAATGTACTCTTGCATTTTTCCATACTTCTCATCATTAACTTTCCACAATTAACATGAGTCGGGCGTACAATTACATCACTGATGTGTTTTTATTTATGGATGCGGAGTTTAGGTGGCATCACCACACTGTAGAATCCTACGCATGGGAGGGTTGGCAAAATATGGTTTATCCCTTATGGGATAGTTGCTGTCTGCCAGGACTTTAGTTATTTAATTTTTTTACTTGTTAAATCAGTTATTTAGATGTGGCAGGCTGCTGTTAATATATTTTTGGTGTCGAGCACGTTTCAGACCTATTTTAGTTATGTATAAGTCAAAATAATGTCTGCCGATAGTGATATTGTGCCGTTATGCATTTTTAGGCATGCTTTGTTTCAAGAGCAGGATCAATTTGAAATAAGTTAAAATGAAACAACACGTAACATTACACTCAATGATGGTATCCCCTTTTAATCTGAACAATAACACAGCCTATTTACGGTGGCGTGAGCAAAAGTTGCGTTACAGAAAACCTGCTTTGGGTGATTTGTTGGTGCGGATAAAGGATCCATACCAGCTAACTGATGATGAAAAAAAAGCAATAGTCGAACGTTGTGAACATTACAACATGGCAATTTATCAACTGAGTAATAGCAATTATCAGGACAAATCACTGGTACATGTTTTGGCTAAGCAACTGGCGATGCTGAATTTAGATACAAATTTACGTGCTGATGACGATAGCGTGAGCAGTCTGGAAGTGCGTACACAGGCTGGCAATCAATATATTCCCTACACAAATAAAGCATTAAGCTGGCACACTGACGGTTATTATAACCATCTTGATAAACAGATTTTTGGCATCATTATGCACTGTGTCCGGCCAGCTGTTACAGGTGGTATTAATCGATTATTGAACCCTGAAGAATTTTATATAAGCTTGCGTGATGAAAACACAGCTTATATTGAAGCATTGACACACCCGGAGGCGATGACCATTCCTGATAATATTGAAGCAGGAAAAGTGATTCGTGAAGCACAAACAGGCCCGGTATTTATGGTTAAACCTGATGGCAGGTTACATATGCGTTTTTCGGCAAGAAAACGCAATATAATTTGGCGTGATACGGATGAGACGCATAAAGCCGTTGAAATCATCAATACGTTGTTGGCAGATGAAAAAAATGGTGTGAAAGTTGCGTTACAGGCCGGTCAGGGTATTGTCTGTAATAACGTACTTCATAATCGTAGCGGTTTTACCGATAGTGAGTCACAAAAACGTTTGATGTATCGAGCAAGATATTATGATGCTGTGCATCAAGTGAAAAATGAAAAGTGAAAAGTGAAAAGTGAAAAACCTACTAAAAATCGTCAAACACGATTTTTAGTAGAGACTCTACTTACGGAGATAAAAGCGAAAGATGACAATAGAATAATTTTATAGTGCGACTTAGCTAAAGTGCCTGTGCTTTCAATTTTTCATTTTTCATTTTTCATATTTCATTTTATTTTTAAGCGGAGCGATAAAAATAATGTTGTGGTTAAGTGAAATATTAATTCAGAATCCGGAAATGAAAGATTTTGAAGAATTAAAAGCGGAGATAAAAAAACGTGCAGCTGCAGGTGAGCTGTTTTTTCGTATGGATGTAAAGCCGCAATTTAATGACACGCCTGCAGACTGGGAAGAAAAGCTGGAAGCGACGTTTACGTCAAGATGGTAGAAGTTTATGTACTGGCAAGAAGATAATAAAAAAAATGATATCAGCACCTCGGAAAAGGTCGTTGATTTGCATTTTAAGATTGATTGCAAACAGATTCCAACCTGTCATGCCTGGGAGTTATCTCAGTCTTTGTACCAGGTGCTACCCTGGATAAAAGATGAACCTGAATTGGGTATTCATCAAATACATGGCGCAGCTTCGGCTCATGGCTGGGAACGTCCGCCTGATGGTGAGTTGATTTACCTGTCCAAACGTACACGCATGCAATTACGCGTGCCAATATCACGAATTGACGATGCCAGTGAGTTGGTCGGTAAAATACTGGATGTTGCTGGCCACTCGGTAAGTGTGGGCAAAATGACGACTAAGCCCATTGAGCCATTTTCTACACTTTTTGCTCGTTATATTGTTGCATCAACGGACATGAGTGAAGATGATTTCTTGCAATGGGTGGTTGATGGTTTGAAATCGCGTGACTTACAGCCACGAAAGCTTTTGTGTGGAATCGGGCATGAAATTGATGCTGACGGTGAAAAAATAGAAACCAGAAGTTTGATGGTCGCGGATCTTGATAAACATTCTTCAGTGGCTTTGCAGGAAGTTGGCATCGGTTCGCATCGGCATTTGGGTTGTGGTATTTTTATTCATCATAAAGGCATAAAAGCCGTAGCGGAAACAGAAGATAAGTCGCATTTTTCAGGTGGTTAGATAATAAAGTTAAAGTCAATTATATATTATGATCGGTTTTATAACGGCACAAATTACTGTTGGCTGAAAAAAACCACCCAAAAACTACCCCATTAGAAATACTGGAAACAGGAAAATTATTCAGCTATTATTCGCACCACACAATATTAATAAAATAAAAATTTAAGGTGAAAATAATGGCAGCACTTGACACAGTTGATAGAACCGCAAACGGCTATCTGGAAAATATTAACGACTGGAACGAAGAAATAGCGGCAGAACTTTTTGCTGAAGAAGGTATCGATCCGACTGAAGATCAATGGGACACGGTGAGATATGTTCGTCAGGAAATACTGGACGGTAACGAACCGAATGAACGTGGCATTATGAAAGCCATGGGCAAAAAATGGGGACGCAAAGTTTCTTCTAAAGAAATGTATGAAATGTTTCCTGAAATGCCATCCAAGCAAGGTTTGAAAATTGGCGGCTGTCCACAGAGTACGCGTAAAGGCGGCTATTAAGTCGTTTGAATAGCCTGTTTTTGAAGCAATAATCGCAGTTATCCTCCCATTTGTAGATATATGGGTAAGGTACAGTGCAGGTTAAAATTTTGTTATTAGTTTAATAAGATCTAACGATCCTCCTGTTGCACAAATAAAAGGTGAGAAATATGAGCAGTAAAACTGAAATGATTAAAGAAATGCTGGAAATGCAGAAGAAATTTTCTGCTTATGAACAGGAAAACGGTGTTGATCCACAAGAGTATTTCACCCCGGAAGCCGGCTCTGAATTTGATGGTTATCGTGAAAAATATCAGGAATTAGCCAATAAAGTTGTTGATTTGGCACATGAAGAAGCCGGTTCTCAACGTTGAGTCTCAGCATTAATATTGAATAGTAAAGCCGAGCTTTACTAGCAAAAAAAATAACAAAAAAGCCGCGACATTGTTGCGGCTTTTTTGTGCCTGCGTTTTTACAACAGACACTCTCAATATCAGCAGTAGGTTCAACTGATTTTTAAGGGTTATCCACTAAAACCACGTTCTGAAAATATCGGCACTTACTTAAAAGCCTTCCTGATTAGCCATAATATTCAGCCTAACTTAAAGACCTTGGTTCGTAAAATCATTTTTATTACAATCATTTTTATTACTGTCATCTCGACCAGAGGGAGAGATCTTATACCACGGTGGCTAAAGATCTCTCCCTCTGGTCGAGATGACAGTAGTAAGTTAAGCTGTTGTTTTACAATGAAGATATAAATATAGCTGGTTTTCATGGCTAATCAGGAAAGCCTTTATGTTTCACTGATTTTCCTTACAATTAAATTATGAGGAAATAATTGTCAGGGTGAGGTATGGTTAAACAAAACACGGTTGCTGAAAAAATTCTCGATACTGCACTGGAGCAGGCTGAGCGGTGCAATTGGGAATCACTCAATTTGCATACTGTCGCCAAAACGCTGGATATTTCTCTGCATGAGATAAAAAAATTCTATCCGCAAAAAGATGATCTGGTCGAAGCCTGGTTCGACCGTGCCGATAAAGCCGTGCTTGCTGAAAAAGCATCAGAGGACTTTTCTGCACTGGCTGCGCACGAGCGTGTTCATAAAGTAATGATGTTATGGTTTTTGTCGATGTCTAAACATCGCAGAGTGACCCGACAAATGTTGTATTACAAACTGGAGCTTGGTCATGTTCATCTACAGGTTCTGGGTATTATGCGTATTAGTCGAACCGTACAGTGGTTTAGGGAAGCGGCATTATTAAAAACAAAAGATATTCATCGAATTATTGAAGAGCTTTCATTAACCCGTATTTATCTTTGTGGTTTTGCACGCTGGTTGTTTGATGATTCTAAAAGTAGTTTACGCACGGATCGATATCTTCGAGCAGCGCTGAAGCGGCTACGGTCGTTAAATTGATGTGCTTCAAAAAGAGCAATCCAAAAAGGCTGACCTGAAAAATGGACATTGAAGCAGAAACAAAAATTGTTCAGCAATTTGTTGATAAAGGTAATTACCATGCGGCGATGAATATTAGTATCTCAGCACTGAATGAATGTCGCAGGAATAACAATCAACCGGGAATTGAAACGTTCCTGGATGTAATTAAAGGTATAGCGAATACCATGGTAGGCGATTTTGGTCGCGAGCAGCCAGGTTAACAGCAGCTCGTTGCTTGTAGGTTGGGGTGAGGCACGAACCCCAACATTTTGCGCACGGTGCTGTTGGGGTTCGTGCCTCA
>CAZALW010000154.1:0-7664 GCA_964485705.1 uncultured Thiotrichaceae bacterium | reverse complement strand
ATACCCATCACTACCCATTGGTTTGAATGGATTTTGTTTAGGATTTGTTGCATGTAAAAAGAAGGGTTTTAGGTTTTAAGTATTGTTGGGTTAGCGATAGCGTAACCCAACCTACTAACTGACAGCAACAGCGGGGCTTTACGTTTTTACTTATAACTTAAAACATACAACTTAATACTTATAACTTTTAATGCTCCCCTGCAGGCCCACCAATAGTCCCGTCTTCATCAGATTTTTTTTTCTTCTTTTCCTTTTTTTCTTTTTTAGGCATTGAACTACTGGTATCGTCATCATCCATATCAACCCAGTCTTTTGGTGGTGGTACGTCATTACCTGCCATCAGGGCATCAATCTGACTGGCATCAATGGTTTCGTATTTCATCAACGCATCGGTCATAGTGTGTAATACATCCAGGTTTTCTTTCAATAATTTCTCGGCACGTTCATAGTTACGATCTATAAAAGAGCGAATCTCTTCATCAATAATTCGTGCGGTATCATCAGCCATGTTTTTATGCTGTGTGACCGAGCGACCGAGGAAAATTTCGCCTTCATCTTCCGAGTAAGTCAATGGTCCCAGACGCTCAGACAAACCCCACTTAGTGACCATATTACGCGCCAGATCCGTTGCCCGTTCAATATCATTTGAGGCACCCGTGGTCACACTGTCTTTACCGTATATCAGTTCTTCGGCAATACGCCCACCAAACAGGCTGGAAATCTGACTTTCCAGAAATGTTTTACTGTGGCTATAGCGGTCTTCCTCCGGTAAAAACATAGTGACACCCAGGGCGCGACCACGAGGAATAATACTGACTTTATAAACCGGGTCATGCTCAGGCACCAGGCGACCAACAATCGCATGACCGGCTTCATGGTATGCAGTGAGTTTTTTCTCTTTTTCAGACATCACCATGGAGCGGCGCTCTGCACCCATCATAATCTTGTCTTTGGCACGTTCAAAATGTGACATATCAACGGCTTTGCTATTTTCACGCGCTGCACACAGAGCCGCTTCATTCACCAGATTGGCCAGATCAGCACCGGAAAAACCCGGCGTGCCCCGTGCAATAATTGCCAGTTTTACATCCTCTGCTTCTGGTACTTTACGGATATGCACTTTAAGAATTTGCTCACGTCCACGAATGTCCGGCAATGGCACAACTACCTGGCGGTCAAATCGACCAGGTCTTAACAGGGCAGGGTCAAGTACATCAGGGCGGTTAGTCGCTGCAATAACAATCACGCCTTCATTACCTTCAAAACCATCCATTTCAACCAGCAACTGGTTTAAGGTTTGTTCACGCTCATCATGACCACCGCCTAAACCGGCACCACGATGACGACCGACGGCATCTATCTCATCAATAAAAATAATACAGGGAGCATGTTTCTTGGCAGTCTCGAACATATCACGCACCCGTGATGCACCAACACCGACAAACATTTCAACAAAGTCGGAACCCGAAATGGTAAAAAACGGCACTTTTGCTTCACCGGCAATCGCTCTTGCTAGTAGTGTTTTACCGGTACCGGGTGCGCCCACCATCAGTACACCACTGGGAATTTTGCCACCCAGTTTCTGGAATTTAGTGGGGTCTTTGAGGAAATCAACCAGTTCAGCCACTTCTTCTTTGGCTTCCTCAGCACCAGCTACGTCTTTGAAATTAACTTTAATTTCATCTTCACCCAGCATACGTGCTTTGCTCTTACCAAAACCCATAGCACCGCCACGACCACCGCCGCCGCCCTGCATCTGGCGCATGAAAAATATCCAGATACCAATGAGTAGTAGGAAGGGGAACCATGAAATGAAAATAGTCATCAATAATGACTGGCCTTCAGGTGGCGCTGCATTTATTTCCACATTGTGATCTAACATATCGCCGATCATCGCGGTATTGTCCGTCTCCGGGCTAAATGTTTTAAATTCACTTCCAGTGTTGGTCTTGCCTGAAATATTACGCCCCTCAATGGTGACTTGTGATATCTGACCTGATTTCACCATCTGCGTGAAAGTCGAATACGGCAGTGCTTGCGTACTCGTCGTCTGCTTATTAAAATTACTGAAAACTGACAGCAGAACCACCGCTATTACAGCCCATAAAACCAAATTTTTTGCTAGATCGTTCACACTCTCTCCGAAAATAACGTTTGCCCCAAAGAAGTGATCCCTGAATGACAAACAAACATATACTTCTAATTTACAACAATTTAAAGCCCGTTACTAGTGTAGTGATTCATATAAAACGTACATTTAGAAAGCCAGTCAAGACGTGAGTTCAAGGCGCAGACCGCAAGAAATGGCAAACCCCTTTCCAAGGTCTGCAACGCGGCAATCGCGTTTTGACTGGCTTCCCGTAAGGCGAGATAAGCCATTGAGCTCTCACTTCAGGTTTATCTCGTCTAAATGTGCGTTTTATATAAATTACTGCACTAGGAGCTTACCCAAGAAAGCCTGTCGCCAGTGCATAAACCTCACGGCTTCGTGCACGCGAAGCTTTAGGCTTGCGCATAACCACTTTGGAAAAACTGGCTTTCAGCTCTTTATTGTAAACCTCAAAACCTTCACCCTGAAACAGCTTTACCAGCAGGCCACCACCGGGTTTCAGAACCTGTCGCGCCAGATCCAGCGCCAGCTCACATAAATAATACGCTCTGGGCATATCGACAGAACCCATGCCGCTTATATTGGGGGCCATATCGGAAATTACAAGGTCGGCTTTGCCGCCTTCCACCTCACTAGCATGCATTACTGACATTAATTCTTCTAAAACAGCCCCTTCGCGAAAATCCCCCTCTATGATTGTCACGCCATCAATTGGTTCCATCTGCAGAATATCCAGTGCTACCATCATGCCTTTTTTACCCAATTTTTTGACGCAGTATTCTGACCAGCCACCAGGCGCGGCACCCAGATCAATAATTGTCATACCGGGCTTAACCAGGCGGTCTTTCTGATCAATTTCGATGAATTTATAAATGGCACGGGAACGATAGCCATCGCGTTGTGAACGACGAACATATTCATCATCGAAGTGTTCTTTGAGCCAGGTTTTGCTGCTTTTGCTTTTTGCCATGGTGATTATTAAAACAAAAAAATTATCCGCGAATAACGCAAAAGACGCGAAAAAAGCAAAAAAACATTATCTTGTTTAGTGTGGCTGAATACAACGTTCTTAATATTATGCATTTTTTGCGTGCTTCGCGGAGCAGTGGCACATGGAAGTGTCGTTTACGAACCAAAGGATGGACTAAATCTTTTAACCTTTTGGCAATTCAATAATCGCTTTATCCGGATTAACACGGTAAACCGACAAGGTTTTACCAATCGATTGCACTTCTTGCGACTGGCTTTTATTACATATTTCAGCAATCATCTGCTTGCGGGCTTCACGGTCATCTACCGATAGTTTTATTTTAACCAGCTCGTGGTGAAGCAAGGCGATATCGAGCTCATTTAGAACTTCCTCAGTCAAGCCTTTTTGACCCAACATGATGACCGCTTTTAAATCGTGGCATTTAGCACGCAGGAATTTTATTTGTTTTTTTGACAAACTCATATAAAGCATTTAAACCTAAAAGATAAAAAACAGTCCGCGAATAACGCAAAAGACGCAAAAAAAGAAAATTATTTTTCTACTCTTACATCACTATCAACCTGACGATAGGAAGATCTTTAACGTCTCAAGCATTTAACCATCTCACCTAGCTCAAGATAATGATTATTTTTAAAAACAGTTATCTCAATGATTTTGTTTTTTCGCGTCTTTTGCGTTATTCGCGGACTCGCATTATTTTTATATATATTTAATTTCAACAATTTCGAGCGAACGCAGACCACCCGGTGTTTGCACTTCAGCCACATCACCCTCTTCTTTACCAATTAAGGCACGGGCAATAGGAGAGCCGATTGAGATCATGTTGTTTTTAATATCAGCTTCATCTTCACCAACAATCTGATAACTCAGCTCATCGCCAGTTTCTTCATCCGCCACATCGACGGTGGCACCAAATATCACTTTGCCATTGGCATTGACCGTAGTCACATCAATAATGGTGGCATTACTGAGCTTGGCTTCAATGTCTTTTATGCGACCTTCGATAAATCCCTGTTGCTCGCGTGCGGCATGATATTCGGCATTTTCTTTTAAATCGCCATGTTCACGTGCGGTGGCGATGGCTTCGATCACTTTAGGGCGATCGGCAGTTTTTAACTGCTGTAATTCATCCTGTAAGTTTTTTGCACCGCGTACGGTGATGGGTACTTTATTCACGCTATAGTCTCTTGTGGAGGAATCTCTGATCAAGTCGTGGATGAGCAGCTTGAGTCCAAAATTTCCAATAGCTACGTTGGCAAGCATCTGCAATAGCCCTGCTATTACAGATACTTACCGCCTTGCTCTTGAAAATTTTGAATCTCAATCTATCTCACCCAGACTTAATCAGAGACTCCTTAATCTCATCATGTAAATGCTGTAATCGGGTAACTACATTTACGTCTAAATAATCTAATGCTCGAACAGTGGCGTTTGCACCAGCGATGGTGGTAGTGTAACTCACCTTATGCTGCAGTGCAGAGGATCGAATCGTATAGGAATCGCCAATCGCTTTTTTGCCTTCAGTGGTATTAATAATTAAGGCAATATCACCATTTTTAATCATATCAACAATATGAGGTCGCCCTTCAAACACTTTATTCACTTGCTTGAATTCGATACCAGCTGCCTGTAATGCGCTGCCCGTGCCACAGGTTGCAACCAGGTCAAAACCTTTGGCTACTAACTCACGCCCTATTGTTACGGCATGTTCGCGATCTCGTTCACGCACACTGATGAAAACTCGCCCTTTGGTTGGCAAGTTTACACCAGCACCTAACTGTGCTTTGGCAAATGCCATACCAAAGGTTTCACCGACACCCATGACCTCACCGGTGGATTTCATTTCCGGGCCTAATAATGGGTCAACACCGGGAAATTTAACAAACGGGAATACCGATTCTTTCACCGCGTAACTCTTTGGCACCACCTCAGTGGTGACACCCTGTTCTTTTAATGAAATACCCGCCATGCAACGTGCCGCGATTTTTGCCAGTGGTACGCCAGTTGCTTTGGAAACAAAAGGCACCGTACGCGAGGCACGCGGGTTCACTTCCAGCAAATAAATCGTTGAGCCTGCATCGCTAAACTGAATCGCAAACTGAATATTCATCAACCCTACTACACCCAGCTTTAATGCTAACTGGCGAGTTTGCACACGTAATTGATCTTGCACCTCTGCGGATAAGGAATACGGCGGTAACGAACAGGCTGAATCACCTGAATGCACACCAGCCTGTTCAATATGTTCCATAATGCTGCCAATTAATACCTGCTCACCGTCACAGATAGCATCGACATCAACCTCTACCGCATCATCAAGAAAACGATCCAGCAATACCGGCGCATCATTGGACACGCTAACGGCGTTTTTCATGTAGTACTTAAGATCCGTTTCGTTATAAACGATTTCCATAGCGCGACCGCCTAAAACATAAGACGGCCTGACCACCAGCGGAAAACCAATTTCAGCGGCACCCGCTACTGCTTCTTCAACTGAACGGGCGAGACGATTGGGTGGTTGTTTTAAGCCTAATTCATTCACTACTTGCTGAAAGCGTTCACGGTCTTCTGCCAGATCAATGCAGTCCGGCGAGGTACCGATAATGGGTACACCTGCGGCTTCCAGATCCCGCGCCAGCTTGAGCGGGGTTTGGCCACCGTATTGCACAATCACGCCTTTGGGTTTTTCTATAGCCAGCACTTCAAGCACGTCTTCCAGCGTTACCGACTCAAAATACAGGCGGTCAGAGGTGTCGAAATCAGTTGATACTGTTTCAGGATTGCAGTTAATCATAATGGTTTCATAACCATCATCACGCATGGCAAAAGCAGCATGTACACAGCAATAATCGAACTCAATACCCTGGCCGATGCGGTTGGGGCCGCCACCTAATACAACGATTTTATCTCTGTCAGAAACCTCAGCTTCACACTCTTCTTCGTAAGTGGAATACATGTAGGCAGTTGATGTGGAAAATTCTGCGGCGCAGGTATCGACCCGTTTATAAACCGGTCTAACGCCTAAAGCATGACGGTATTCACGCAGCGTGTTTTCATCAACATTGAGTAAACCTGCAAGACGGCTATCTGAGAAACCTTTACGTTTTAGCTGATACAGAGCATTTTTAGACAGACTGTTTAATTCTTTACCAGCAAGTGCCTGTTCCTCTTTAATCAGGTCTTCAATCTGCACCAAAAACCACGGATCAATTTTGGTGAGGTTGAACATTTTCTTAGTTGAATAACCACGACGGTACGCATCACCAACATATAATAATCGATCGGCACCCGCCAGACTCAATTCCTGATTCAAAAATGACTCAATTTCATCTTCCGCCATCTCAGGATCAAGCACCGGGCTCAAGCCATCTATGTCGACTTCCAGTCCGCGTAAAGCTTTTTGCAGCGACTCCTGGAAAGTACGACCAATAGCCATTACCTCACCCACCGATTTCATCTGCGTGGTCAGGCGATTTTCTGCCTGCGGGAATTTCTCAAAGGTGAATCGCGGGATTTTTGTCACCACGTAATCGATAGTTGGCTCAAACGAGGCGGGTGTTGCACCACCGGTAATTTCGTTTTGCAACTCATCCAGGGTATAACCAATCGCCAGTTTGGCGGCTATTTTTGCAATCGGGAAGCCAGTTGCTTTAGAAGCTAATGCAGATGAGCGTGATACCCGCGGATTCATTTCGATGATGGTCATACGACCGTCTTCTGGATTAACCGAAAACTGCACATTAGAGCCACCGGTTTCCACGCCAATCTTACGTAATACCGCAATCGAGGCATCACGCATGCGCTGGTATTCTTTGTCAGTAAGCGTTTGTGCGGGCGCGACCGTTATCGAATCACCGGTATGTATGCCCATCGGATCAAGGTTTTCAATCGAACAGATAATGATGCAATTGTCGTTTTTATCGCGCACCACCTCCATTTCATATTCTTTCCAGCCAAGCACGGACTCTTCGACCAGCAATTCGCTAACCGGTGATAAATCCAGACCACGACGGCAGATTTCTTCAAATTCTTCTTTATTGTAGGCAATGCCGCCGCCACTGCCACCCATGGTAAAGGAAGGCCGAATAATGGTGGGGTAACCCACCTGCGCCTGCACCTGATAAGCTTCTTCCATGCTATGCGCAATGGCAGCACGTGGCATATCCAGACCGATCTCTTCCATCGCAATTTTGAATTTCTCACGATCTTCTGCCATATCGATCGCGGTTTTATCGGCACCAATCATTTCGACATTATATTTTTCAAGTACGCCTTCACGCTCAAGGTCAAGTGCACAGTTCAATGCCGTCTGCCCACCCATGGTTGGCAGTAAAACATCGGGCTTTTCTTTCTCGATGATAGCGGCAACGGTTTGCCAGGTGATGGGCTCGATATAAGTCGCATCGGCAGTTTCCGGATCGGTCATAATCGTCGCCGGATTCGAATTCACCAGAATAACGCGAATACCTTCTTCTTTTAGCGCCTTACACGCCTGCGCACCGGAGTAAACAAACTCACAGGCCTGGCCAATGACGATAGGCCCGGCACCAATGATTAAAACGC
>CAZALW010000153.1:0-7677 GCA_964485705.1 uncultured Thiotrichaceae bacterium | reverse complement strand
TTGCGTTCTTCGCGGACTAATTCTTTTCAGCTTTTCCAACGTCTGCTAAGTGTCGAAACTGATTATTCCATGATTTTGGTAATTTCAAAACAGGCAATGCTGGCGGCAGATATAACATTCATTGACGAGTTAAAACCAAACATCGGGATATGCACAGTCACATCTGAAAGTGACAATAAAGTCTCGCTCACTCCTGAGTTTTCAGCACCTAAAATAAGACAGGCAGGTTTAGTAGCAGCGATTATTTTTTTAAAACCAGCAGAATTAATCGCGATACTTGATGTAGTGATTTCAAGAGAAATAATAAGCGAGTCTGTTGATTTTAAATTTTCAACCAGTAATTGCGCGTCCTCATAATATTCATAATCAACATGTTTTTCAGTCGAGCGTGAGGTTTTGTTTATTTTTGAATTGGGCGGAACAGTGGTATTCCCACATAAATATAACTTTCTAATACCCAGGGCATCACTCAAACGGAACAGGCTGCCAACATTGGCGGGATGGCAAATGTCGTTTGCAATAATGCTCAATGGGGATTTTTTAGTTAATGGCTTATGGTCAGCATGCGTTAGTTGAGTATTGATTGGCATAGTAATTAATTTTGTTCAGAAATGCTCGATAAACGAGGGGCTTTAATAAATGGCATATGCAATTTTTCTAATAAAAGTTTATAATACACGGCTCGTCTGATTTTAGCTCAAATTCTCAATGCATTAGGTATCTGGAAGTAATCCTAAATAGGGGTGGTGGGCTTTTGCTTTATCAACTGTGCCGCTCTTTGGTTGGTAAGTGGTTGCATTAGCACGGCGATATACGTTGGTGATGTACGTTGGCGAATACGCAGATATCGGTCACCCCATAATTCTCCATTTAAGCCCAATGCAGGTACCAGGCATGAGTTCAGATACACATACAGACACAGAAGCAGAGGTGTCAATCACCTTTGATGATTTAGCATTAAAGAAAGCCCTTTTCAAAATATTAGATGAGGTGGGCTATGAGTCACCGTCACCTATTCAGGCACAGGCTATTCCATTACTGCTGGAAGGTCGGGATATTATTGGGCAGGCACAAACCGGCACTGGTAAAACAGCGGCCTTTGCCCTGCCGCTTATTTCCAATCTTGATTTAAAACAAAAAAACCCGCAGGTTCTAGTGCTGGCTCCGACACGTGAGCTGGCGATTCAGGTTGCCGAGGCTTTTCAAAAATACGCTACCTATATGAAAGGTTTTCATGTGTTGCCGGTTTATGGTGGCGCAGATTACAGCGGACAAATTCGTGCTTTAAAACGTGGTGTGCATGTGGTGGTGGGTACACCGGGCAGGGTGATGGACCATATACGCAAAGGCACATTAAAACTCGGCGAATTAACCGCGTTAGTGCTGGATGAAGCCGACGAAATGCTGCGCATGGGTTTTATTGATGATGTAGAGTGGATTCTTGAACAAACTCCGGATGATAGACAAATCGCCCTGTTCTCGGCGACTATGCCACAACAGATTCGTCGCATTGCCACAAAATATTTAAACAACCCTGAACAGGTGACGATTAAAACTAAAACCGCAACCGTCAATACCATTCGTCAACGCTTCTGGCCAGTTAGCGGTATGCATAAACTGGATGCCCTGACCCGTATCCTGGAAGCCGAAGAGTTTGATGCCATGATTATTTTCGTGCGCACCAAGAACTCCACCGTTGAACTGGCCGAAAAACTGGCCGCAAGAGGTTATGCCGCGTCAGCACTTAATGGTGATATTGCACAAAACCAGCGTGAGCGTACCATTATCAATTTAAAGAAGGGCAAAATCGACATACTGATTGCCACCGATGTAGCGGCGCGTGGTCTTGATGTCGAACGCATCAGCCATGTGGTGAACTATGATGTGCCTTATGACACCGAAGCCTATGTGCATCGCATAGGGCGTACCGGTCGAGCCGGCCGTAAGGGTGATGCAATATTATTTGTCGCGCCGCGTGAAAAACGCATGTTAAATGCAATAGAAAGAGCGACTCGGCAGAAGATCGAAATGATGGAGTTGCCTTCTACCGAGATTATTAATGATAAACGTATTGATAAATTCAAGCAGCGCATTTCAGACACATTGGCGAATGAAGATTTAGTCTTGTTCTCTCAATTAGTTGAGCAATATGAACAGGATCATAACGTACCGGCAATAGAAATTGCCGCTGCCCTGGCTAAATTGTCACAGGGCGATATGCCGCTGCTGCTGCAAAATAAACCGCAACGGCAAAGTCGAAGTCGGGATGACTGGGACAAGGAAGGCAGTGGTAGACGAGAGCGGCCTGGACGTGATCGAACAGAGCGCGGTGGCCGCGAACGCTCACCTCGTCGCGAGCGTAAACCAGGCGATGCTCCGGCTGAAACAGGCATGCAACGCTACCGCATAGAAGTCGGGCATGAGCACCAGGTTAAACCCGGCAATATAGTCGGTGCAATTGCCAATGAAGCAGATATAGAAAGTAAATACATCGGTCGTATCTGTATTTATGATGACTTTAGTACGATTGACTTGCCTGAAGGCATGCCCAAAGAACTGCTTTATACCCTGAAAAAAGTCTGGGTATCCGGTCAGCAGTTAAAAATATCACTTGATGAAAAAGACAAAAAATTCGACGCTTCTGATAAGCGAAAATTTGATAAACCGAAATCAGGCGGTGGTGCTGAAAGTAAAGGCAAACAATCTGGAAAATTAACGCTAAAGAGCAGAAAGAAAAAATAATTGCTTGCTGAGTTATTACAACTAAGGTCAGATCTTGCAATTTATAGTGTGTCTTTAAGGATCAGTATCCTTTTCATCTGTTTCGTTAATATTAATCGTTGCATAAGTATTCGCAGTGTATGCTTTTGAAACACACCGTATACGCCCCACATGGATGTGGGTAGTGCGGCCATATACAAAAAACATGGGCAGGAGCACAATCAGCTATCCCTATAGGCTTGACGGTAGCCTTCATGCTGCCGACAGTTTAAAAAGTACACACTGCGAATACTTATACATTGGATGTTTGTTTAAAAGTCGCCCCACAACATTTGTAATGCGCTAATCACAGCAGGTCCGGCTGTTTCGGTTCGTAAAATACGGGAGCCAAAACAAATACTTTGGAATTGAAGTGTTTGTAAATGTGTTATTTCATCTTCAGTCAGTCCGCCTTCTGGACCAATAAAGATTTCTACTGCGTTAGCATTATCGAAGTATTGATTGAAATTTATTTCTTTAAGTGATTTATTTGATTGAGGATTTAAAATGATTTTCAACGCCTGTGGCTTAAGTAGCGCATCAATGTTGTTTAATGAGCTTATCTCTGAAATTTCGGGCAGTATGCAACGGCCGGATTGTTCGCAGGCACTGACGCTTACTTTACGCCAATGCGCCAGTTTTTTTTCTTGTTTGTCCATCCTTAGGTTCGTTGACGGCACATCCTTGTGCCACTGCGCGGTAGTAAATCTGGTGTTTGAGTATTGACATAACACCGGAATGATTTTGTTCACACCGAGTTCAACCGATTTTTGAATGGTGGTTTCCATTCTGTCCAGGCGTGATAAGCCCTGAATTAAAGTAATGTTTAAATTAGATTCATTACTTATTTTTATTTTTGATTCGACGGCGATCAGGGTTTTTTTAGGGTGCTCATTGCGTGTTTTGCACAGGTAGTCATAGCCGTCACCATTAAATAAAATAACTGGGCTTTCAGCCTTCGTGCGTAGAACACGAACTAAATGAGCGGATGTGTTTTTATCCAGCTCAGTGGTATCACCGCAGCTTAAGTTTTTATTGTGGTATAAACGGGTGATGCGCACGGTGGGGTTACAAGGAAAGGTTTTTCCAGATAGCGCGGGTAGCATCGGCCTGGTTTAAAGTATAAAAATGCAACCCGGGTGCACCTTGCTCTAACAGTTGATTACACAGCTTGCTGACAACATCGAGACCAAAAGCTTGCAGACTTTCTTTGTCATCTTTGTGCGCTTCAAGTTGTTTTCGTATCCAGCGTGGAATTTCAGCACCACAGATGTCAGAAAAACGGGTAAGACTGGCATAATTGGTGATCGGCATAATGCCGGGTGTGACAGGGATGTTAATATTATTTTTTTCACAGTTATCAATGAATCGTGAATAAGCATCAATGTTATAAAAATATTGAGTTATTGCACCGTTGGCACCAGCATCGACCTTGTTTTTGAAATGCTTAAAATCAGTTTGCGGGGTTTTTGATTCGGGATGGTACTCAGGGTAGGCGGCAACTTCAATAGAAAAGTGGTCTCCGGTTGTATCTCGAATAAATGATACCAGTTCATTTGCATAAGACAACTCATTGGTGGTTTCGCCATTGTCTGGAATATCGCCACGTAGCGCGACTAAATGTGTAATGCCCAGCGCCTTATATTGTTCCAGCAAATCGCTTAATTGTTGTTTACTTGAACCTATACAGGAAATATGCGGTGCGACATTGATATTTTTTTTAACCAGTAATTTGACGATTTCAAGCGTGCTGTCACGGGTTGTTCCGCCTGCACCAAAGGTGACAGAATAATAGGCGGGTTGAAACGTATCGTTTAGTGTTTGTTGCGTGGTTAATAATTTTTCCACACCCGCTTCAGTACGCGGTGGAAAAAATTCACAACTCATTATTGGGGAACGGTTAGTCGTGTTCATTTTATAAACTCACTTAATTAATTGTGAATTATTAATTGAGAATTGAAAATTAAAAGCATTTAGGGCTTTAATTATCAATTCTCCATTATCAATTCTCAATTAACATTAATATCGGTAATGTTCTGCCTTGTAAGGGCCATCAACCGGTACGTTGATATAATCAGCCTGTTGTTGAGACAGGGTTGTTAAATTAGCGCCGACTTTTTGCAGATGCAAACGGGCGACTTTTTCATCCAGCTTTTTCGGCAGGATGTAAACCTTGTTTTCGTATTTTTCACTATTTTTGTAAAACTCGATTTGTGCCATCACCTGATTAGTAAATGAGGCAGACATAACAAAGCTGGGGTGACCCGTTGCACAACCTAAGTTAACCAGACGGCCTTTTGCCAGAATGATAATGCGTTTGCCATCAGGGAAAATGACATGATCAACCTGGGGTTTGATTTCTTCCCACTGATACTTTTCCAGCGAAGCGATATTAATTTCAGAATCAAAATGGCCGATGTTACAAACAATAGCTTCGTTCTTCATGGCTGCCATATGGTCGTGGTCAATCACGTTGACGTTGCCGGTAGTGGTAACAAAAATATCGCCTTGTGCAGCAGCGTTATTCATTTCGACTACGCGATAACCTTCCATTGCGGCCTGTAAGGCACAGATAGGATCGATTTCTGTGACCCACACGGTTGCACCCATGCCACGAAAAGCCTGCGCGCAACCTTTGCCGACATCACCATAACCAAGTACCACGCAGATTTTGCCGGCAATCATTACGTCAGTTGCGCGTTTGATGCTGTCGATCAGTGATTCACGGCAGCCGTACAGATTATCAAATTTGGACTTTGTGGCAGAGTCATTAACATTCATTGCCGGGAATAACAGTTCGCCTTTTTCCTGCATTTCATAAAGACGATGCACGCCGGTAGTGGTTTCTTCGGTGACACCTTTGACGCTGGCAGCAATATCCTGCCAGGTACTTGACTCAGGTTTGATCGTGCGGCGCAGTACATCGAGAATAGCGGCGTACTCTTCATTGTCGTCATCTTTGGTTGCCGGGATTTTTCCCGCTTTCTCAAACTCATCGCCCTTGTGTACCAGTAAGGTAGCATCACCGCCATCGTCCAGAATCATGTTGGGTAATTTGCCGTCAGGCCAGATCAGTGCCTGCTGCGTACACCACCAGTATTCTTCAATGGTTTCACCTTTCCAGGCAAAAACCGGAATGCCCTGCTCGGCAATGGCAGCGGCAGCATGATCTTGCGTAGAGAAAATATTACAGGAAACCCAGCGTACTTCAGCGCCCAGTGCCACCAGTGTTTCAATTAATACCGCAGTTTGAATGGTCATGTGGATGCTGCCCATAATGCGGCAGCCGGCAAGAGGTTGTTCATCACCGTATTCTTCACGTAATGCCATTAGACCTGGCATTTCAGTTTCGGCAATGCGAATTTCTTTGTGACCCCATGCGGCCAGTGTAATATCGGCGACTTTATAGTCGGGTGAGTTGTTAGTATCTACGACAGCATTCATGCTCATCTCCTAATTTATAAGTTTAAGAAATGAGCGCCGTTGTTATAAAGATACCTAAAAAGGATTCTTGCTTCTGAGCCTGACAGATGCGGGTTGATACCAGCGGCTGATGCAGCGCTCCTCAGAAAAGGTGTGTAATGTTTAAAGCAGGATTATAGACCAGCTATTATAAATCTGCTACATCCTGGCTGCATCTTTTAATGCCTCTGCTTTATCGGTTTTTTCCCAGGTGAATTCGCTCTCATTACGTCCGAAGTGACCGTAAGCTGCGGTTTTGCGGTAAATCGGGCGTAATAGATCCAGCATTTCTACAATGCCACGAGGTTTCAGGTTGAAATGTTCGCTGATTAATTCGACGATTTTTTCATCCGAAATTTTGCCGGTGCCAAATGTCTGGATGGATATTGAGGTTGGTTTTGCCACACCAATCGCATAGGAAATCTGCACTTCACATTTATCAGCCAGCCCAGCGGCAATTATATTCTTAGCTACATAACGACCGGCATACGCTGCAGAGCGGTCTACTTTTGATGGATCCTTGCCGGAGAAAGCACCGCCACCATGACGTGCCATGCCGCCATAGGTATCAACAATGATTTTACGCCCGGTTAAACCACAATCACCTACCGGGCCGCCAATGACAAATTTTCCGGTGGGATTGATATGAAACTGGGTGTCTTTGCTGATCCATTCTTCGGGCAGTTCATGCAGGATGATTTCATCCATAATCGCTTCGCGTAAAGTGTTGTATTCGATATCCGGTGCATGCTGAGTGGATAACACCACGGCATCTACCGCCACTGGTTTATCATTTTCATAACGAAAAGTAATCTGGCTTTTTGCGTCCGGACGTAACCAGGGCAGGGTGCCGTTTTTACGCAGTTCTGCCTGACGTTTGACCAGGCGGTGGGCATAAGTAATCGGTGCGGGCATCAATACATCGGTCTCATTACTGGCATAACCAAACATTAAACCCTGGTCACCGGCACCCTGTTCATGCTCGGATGATTCGTCAACACCAGCGGCTATGTCGGCAGATTGCTTGTCAATTGAGGTAATGACAGCACAGGAGGCGTAATCAAAACCCATTTCTGAGCTGTTGTAACCAATTTCTTTTATGGTGTTTCTAACCACGTCCTGCATGTCAACCCAGGCTTCAGTGGTGATTTCACCTGCAATCACAACCATGCCGGTGTTTATCATGGTTTCACAGGCAACACGTGCTTTGTTGTCCTGTTCAAAAATGGCATCAAGAATGGCATCAGAAATCTGGTCAGCGACTTTGTCGGGATGACCTTCTGATACGGACTCGGATGTAAATAAATAATCGCTCATGGTTAAAATCTCTTTCGGTTATACATAAAAAAACCCGCGTTAGCGGTTGCTAAGACGGGTTTTTCGATATTCTTGGTACCGAGACTCGCTTTAGCTGTATTTATAAAGCGCTCGCAATCTGAGACAAATTAGCGCTGT